>DATESI010000031.1:0-3748 GCA_035270905.1 Anaerovoracaceae bacterium | reverse complement strand
ATGCATCTCAATCTGCATAAGACATTTGCGACACCACATGGCGGCGGAGGTCCAGGAAGCGGTCCGGTGGGCTGCAAGGAATTCCTGGCAGAGTTTTTACCGGGCAAGAAGATAGATTCAGGAAATGCCTGCGGCAGTGGTTTTGGTTATAACAGAACTGACTATGCTAGGTCTATCGGGCAGGTGAAGGCTTTTTATGGTAACTTCCTAGTAGTAGTAAAGGCACTCACATACGTGCTGATGCTTGGCAAAGAGGGAATCCCTGAGGCTTGCAAAAATGCAGTTCTCAATGCCAACTATATCAGAGTCAAGCTTAAAGATGCCTACCATATGGCCTACGACCAGACCTGCATGCATGAGTTCGTAATGAGCCTTGAGCAGGAAAAGGGAGACATAGATGTTTCGGCACTTGATGTAGCCAAGGCACTTCTTGACTACGGAATTCATCCGCCGACAATGTACTTCCCACTTATTGTACACGAGGCACTTATGGTTGAGCCTACAGAAACAGAGAGCAAGGAGACACTGGATGAACTAATCGAAGCCTTCCTTCAAATCCATGATAAGGCAAAATCTGATCCTGAGTACATTAAGTCATCCCCTCATACAACTGTAATCAGCAGACCTGATGAGGTGGAGGCGGCAAGACATCCTAAGGTAAGATACGAATTTAACTGAGACATGAATTTAAAACTAGATAATGAGGCGGGCGGCACAGGTTAAGGGAGCCGCCCGCAGAATATGAGAAGGACATGATTAACAAATTACACACTGTAATAAGTGAGAACACTAACCCATACGAGAACATTGCCCTTGAAGAATATCTTCTTAACAATGTGGAAGCCGGTGAGTGCATTCTTTACCTGTGGCAAAACCGCAAGACTGTGGTTATTGGACGTAACCAAAACCCATGGAAGGAATGTGATTTCGAAGCATTGAAGGCAGAGGGAGGTTTTCTAGCAAGACGGCTTTCGGGCGGCGGCGCCGTATTTCACGACCTTGGTAACCTCAATTTCACATTCATAGTAAGAAGCGAGGATTATGATACCCAAAGGCAAACGGAGGTCATCCTAAGAGCTGTCAACAAATACGGAATCAATGCAGTGAGAACAGGTCGCAATGACATCGAGGTTGATGGCAAGAAGTTTTCGGGCAATGCTTTTTATAAGACGGACCAAGGGTGCTATCATCACGGGACAATACTCATCAATGTGGATAATGCTGAGATGGCAAAGTATCTGAACCCGCCCGCGGCAAAGCTAAAATCCAAGGGTGTTGATTCTGTAAGAAGCAGGGTGACTAACCTTATTGAATATGCACCGCATATGGACATCAAGGGAATGATGGCGGCACTTATAGAGGCCTTTGGAGAGGTTTACGGAGCAAAGGCCGAACTCCTTGACCCCCAAGACCTGCTTGCTGAGGGAAACACCCCCTGCGAGGGGAACACCCCTGCCGAAAAACCCACTTCGCCGCAGGCGAATTTCCTTGGAAGGCAAGGCTACTCTATAGGCGAAAGGGCTGAATTCTTCGGTTCGTGGGAGTGGATTTTTGGACGCAGAATCCCGTTTAATTTCGCGGAGGAGAAGCATTTTGATTGGGGTAATGGGGAACTGCAGCTTTGTGTTAGTGAGGGCATCATCCAAGATGCGAAGGTTTACTCGGACGATTTGGCCAGGTCAAATTTTGATGAGGTTTGTAATGAATTTATTGGCAGGCGTTTTGAAAGGGGAACGGTCTGTGATATTTGGAATGAGATAGAAAAAAGGAGGGAAGCATCATGGAAAAATACGATTTAATTGTAATCGGTGCAGGTCCGGGCGGATATCCGGCGGCAAATTTGGCGGCGAGCCTCGGTAAGGGTGTTGCCATTGTGGAAAGCCGGGAGCTGGGCGGAACCTGTCTCAATCGAGGGTGCATACCTACGAAAACCCTCATTCACACGTCGGAAATGTTTGCGGAGCAAAGGCAATGGGAGCAGATTGGAATTAAGGGACAGCCTCTTACTCTTGATGTTTCGGCGTTGCAAGCTCGCAAGGATGAGGTGCTTGATAGCCTTAGGAAGGGCATCGGGCAGGGCTTCAAGCAATCGGGAGTTGAGGTAATCGCAGGCAGAGGATTTGTGAAGGCTCCTAAGATTGTTGCAGTAACTGACAGTGAGGGTAAGGTGACGGAATATGAGGCAGAGAATATTCTCATTGCAACTGGTGCGGTGCCGTCAATCCCACCAATTCCGGGAAGTGACTTGACTGGCGTGGTTGACAGCGATATGCTTCTTGATAAGAGGGACGGATTATACGAAAATCTTGTAATTATCGGTGGCGGCGTAATCGGTATGGAGTTTGCTACAATATATAACGACTTTGGGTGCAATGTAACTGTTATTGAGGCACTGGATAGAATCCTGCCTACTATGGATAAGGAAATCGCCCAGAATCTTAAGATGATAATGAAAAAACGTGGTGTGGATATTCACGCCAGTGCAGCAGTCAAGTCTATTGAACTTGCAGCAGATGGCAGTGGTAAGCTTGTTTGCACTTATGTTGAGAAGGACAAGGAGCAGCAGGCTATGGCTGACGGCGTTCTTATTGCAACAGGTAGGAAGCCTAATACGCAAGGACTTTTTGATCCAAGTCTTGGTATTGAAATGAACCGAGGGCAGATTATTGTAGATGAGGGATTTGCGACCAATGTACCTGGGATTTATGCAATCGGAGATGTAATCGGTGGAATACAGCTTGCTCACGTGGCGACGGCTGAGGGCAAAGCGGCGGTAAGAGAAATGTTTGACCTGCCGCAAACTCAGGACCTTACTGTAATACCGGGCTGTGTCTATACTAATCCAGAAATTGCAACTGTTGGCATGGATGCTGATTCTGCCAAGGAGGCGGGAATTAATGCACAGGCACACAAATATATAATGTCCGTCAATGGCAAGTCGGTGCTGTCTCTTCAGGACAGAGGCTTCATCAAAATCGTTACAGATGCAGACACTGGTAAAATAATCGGTGGACAGATGATGTGTGCCAGAGCGACAGATATGATAGGCGAAATTGGACTTGCAATCAGTCAAAAAATGACCCTTGCAGATCTTGCGGCATCTATTAAGGCGCATCCGACTTATAGCGAAGGCATAATGGAATTAGCCGAGTGACTTGTCTATTTTGCCCGCAGCGTTGCTCGCTCAATCAAAAAGCAAGAATTGTCGAGTATTACTACTCCAATTGTTTTATACTTACGAAGTAAAATAGAGTAAGGAGGTGACAAAATGTCAGAAGAACGGACTGAACGGACTGAACGGACTGAACGGACTGAACGAATCGACCGAATCAATGCTGTGCAGAGAATGCAGGATTATATTGAGGCTCACATCAATGAAAACATAACCCTAGCAGACCTTGCCAGAGCATCCTATTATTCGCCTTGGTATTCTGCAAGACTCTTCAAGGAGCTTACGGGATTTGCGCCAGCGGATTATATTAGAAGATTCAAACTGTCAACATCGGCCCTGAGACTGCGTGATGAAACCTGCAGAGTCATCGATGTGGCCTTTGATTTGGGCTACGGAAGTGTTGACGGATACCAGCGAGCATTCAATCGAGAGTTTGGATGCAACCCAGGAGAGTATTCCAAGCACAACGTTCCACTGCATTTGTTCACGCCTTATGGAGTTAAGTATAAGGAAATAGCAAAGGAGTATAGTAAAATGGGAATAGTACGAAATGTTTTTGTTCAGGTAATAGACAAG
>DATESI010000030.1:0-14447 GCA_035270905.1 Anaerovoracaceae bacterium | reverse complement strand
GTATTATACTCCTTGCGATATGTCAATCTATTTTTTAACATTTTTTTACAACGGGCATTTTTATAAGCAAAATCGCGAAAATCCTTTAATTGCTTATAACCTATTTTCATTCAGGCATTGAAAACAACTAAAAAAAGAGTGATTTCTTTCCAAAATCACCCGTTTATGCTTGTTTTATGCATTTAATGTCATATATTGTATCGTTATCGCGACTTATGCTTTTTTTGATTATAAGCAATTCGCCTCTATAAGCAAAATTGCTTATAATTTTGCCCATTCTCGAAATCACGGTGCCGTCATACACGCCATTCTCGAAATCACGGTGCCGCGATGCACGCAATTCTCGAAATCACGGTGCCGCCATGCACGCAATTCTCGAAATCACGGTGCCGTCATACACGCCATTCTCGAAATCACGGTGCCGTCATGCACGCTCTCACTCTTTAATTGTCTATTTCTTCCCCTGCCCAGTCATCGTTGGTCCAGTCCTCATCAGGCCATTCCTCGTTAATGAATATCTTCTTCATGATTCTATCAACACCGATAACAATTGTAGTTCCTGCAACAAATCCAATTCCAATGATTGCAAGTGATGCCTTGGCAGCCTTTGACATGCCACCTTTTCTTCCTGTGTCTGCCTTGTTTGGCTGTAGCTTATTAGTCTTCATAATCCTTCCTCCTTACTTATCCTTCCCATTATACCTAGGTTGCCCCGCAAGCCTTCTTGCCCCGCAGGCCTTCTCGCCCCGCAAGCCTTCTGCTTCCTTGGGTATCCTATGAACCCATGGACTACTTTAGCCTCTGTAAGTTCTATGCTCCATATAACTTACAATCACATTTGCAGCTTCTTCCTCAGAAATATAGCTACTGTTTACTGCTATGTTGTAGTTTTTATAATCGCCCCACTTTTGACAAGTGTGGTAGTTATAGTAATTCTGTCTTGCTTTGTCATAAGTACTGATGATATTGTCTATCTTCTTAGGGTCGTCCCCATAAACTTCCGTGCAGCGTTTCTTCCTGTCTTCCGTCTCCGCATAAATAAACACGTTGGTCACGCCAGGCATGTCACGCAAAATGTAATCTGCACAGCGACCAACTATAACCCCTTCTCCAGTCTGGCCGATTTCCTTGATTATATCAAACTGTGCAAGAAAAAGCTTCTCGTTGATAGAAAGTGGATCACTCATAACTCCGTCGCCAAAGTTAATAGCTGATGCCAAGCTATATGATAGGCTGCTCTTAGCCCTTAGCTCTGCGGTTTCAATAACCTCACGGTCAAGGCCGCTATGCTCAACTGCCATGTCAATTATCTGCTTATCATAAAACGGCACACCAAGCTTGCCAGCTAGCAGCTCGCCGATAATTCTACCACCACTACCATATTCCCTACTAATTGTAACTAGTTTTTTCATCTATACCCTCCAAAATGTATTTTCGGTCCCAATATCCAGCCTAGCATCTGCAAGCCCAAGGACCCTTTACATCTTTCTGTTTAGTTACTATCATTATACTCTTTTTGGTGCCACTTGGAAACAAAAAAAATCCCTTCTCATCAAATCTTCACCTCAATTTGGTTGAAACCGCCATAAAAAAGGACTATACTAACCCTTATAGCAAAAAATATATCAAAATGGGGTATAACAAATGAAACACGTAATGAAATTTTATAAGCCGTATATCCTAACAGTGATTGCGGCAATCGCGCTGCTATTCGGGCAGGCACTCATGGAGCTCAAACTCCCCGAATACATGGCAGCCATAATCAACGGGGGAATCTTGAAGGGCGACATGTCCTACATCTATAAGACAGGCCTAATCATGCTGGTAATCGCAGCCCTGATGTGCCTCTTTGCAATCGGCGTAGGCTTTTTGGCTTCGAGAGTTTCAGCAAAGGTCGGCCGCGACGTACGCGGCGCCCTGTTTCGCAGGGTTACGGCTTTCTCTCCGGCGGAGATGGAAACCTTCTCCACAGCTTCACTCATCACCCGTGCAACAAACGACGTACAGCAAGTGCAGAATGCAACAGTAATGCTTATCAGAATGGCATTCTTTGCACCGGTTATGGGCGTTGGAGCACTTTACCAGGCACTCAAAACTAACTTCAACCTTTCCTGGACCATTGGTCTATCCTTGGTTGCAGTTCTGATTTTGCTACTGGTAACATTCTTTACAACAATGCCAAAATTCAAAATAGTTCAGACCATGATTGACAAGATTAATTTGGTTGTCAACGAAAGGCTTTCGGGCAATCTTGTAATCCGTGCTTTTAATACAGAGAAGTACGAGGAACAGCGTTTCGAAAAGGCCAACAAAGACTACATGAACCTGAACCTGTTCATCAACAAGGCAATGGCACTTCTGATGCCTGCAATGTTCCTTATTATGGACCTGGTTTCAGTACTTGTTGTTTGGGTAGGTGCCAAATATGTATCCGCAGGAATACTTCAAATCGGTGATGTTCTTGCATTCATTCAATACGCAATGATACTGATAATCTCATTCCTGTTCATAGCAATGATGTTTATTATGGTTCCAAGAGCTGTAGTATCAATGAACCGTATTGGTGAGGTTCTTGCAACCCATGGTACAGTTACAGATCCAGATTCTCCTAAGACCTTCAACCAGGATGTACCTGCAGGCACATTAGAGTTCAAAAACGTATACTTCAAATATCCTGATGCTAAGGCCTATGTCCTTGAGGACATTTCCTTCGTGGCAAGACCAGGACAAACCACAGCCTTCATAGGTTCAACAGGAAGCGGCAAGTCATCACTTATCAACCTTGTCCCAAGGTTCTTTGATGCAAGCCAGGGTCAGGTTTTGGTTGATGGAACGGACGTAAAGGAAGTAACCCAAAAGGAGCTTAGAGCAAGAATCGGCTACGTTCCACAGAAGGCCCTGCTTTTTTCTGGAACAATCGGTAGCAATATTGCCTTTTCTGACGAAAGCATGAGCCCTGAACAGATAAAAAAAGCAACTCAGGTTGCCCAGGCTCTGGACTTTGTCAATCAAAAGGAAGAGGGCTTTGATGACCCTATTGCTCAAGGTGGCGGCAACGTCTCTGGCGGGCAGAAGCAAAGGCTTTCCATCGCAAGAGCCCTTGCCAAGAATGCAGAAATTCTAGTATTTGACGATAGCTTCAGTGCTCTTGACTTCACTACAGATGCGGCCCTTAGAAAGGCACTCAAGGAAAGCTATTCTGATAAGACTATTTTAATCGTAGCACAGAGAATTAACACAATAATAGATGCTGACCAAATCGTCGTTCTTGATGAAGGACGTATAGTTGGAGTCGGCACTCACAGGGAGCTTCTTGCAAGCTGCCCTGTATATATGGAAATTGCCTCATCACAACTAGATGCAGACAAGCTGGAAGGAGGCGAGATTGATGGCTAACATGAATACCAAGGGAATAGGTCCAGGAGCTGAGGCGCGTATGGCAAAGGATAGCACCGGCGGCTCACAAGGCATCAAATCCAAAGCACCAAGACCTCCTCGCAAGGGACCAGGCGGTCGTCACGCAGGACTAATGCCAGGGGAAAAAGCCAAGGACTTCAAGGGTACAATGATGAGACTTCTCACCTATCTTGCACCTTTCAAGCTGCGAATTGTTTTAGTATTTTTGGCAACTATTATAAGTACAATCTTCTTTATCATTGCTCCTAATGTTTTGGGCAATGCTACAGATACAGTAGTAACTGGCGTCATGTCCGATGGCATCGATTTTGATGCTGTAGGCAGGATACTGCTTATACTAGCGGCAATTTACACCCTAAGCTTCATCTTTAGCTGGGCAGAGGGCTGGATAATGGCTGGCGTATCCCAAAAGATAACCTATAATTTGCGTGATGCAATGAGCGACAAGCTGGATAGACTTCCACTCAAATATTTTGACACCAAGACAAACGGAGAAATTCAGAGCCGTTTCACAAACGATGTGGAAACCTTGAACCAGTCCCTTTCCCAGAGCTTGACTCAGATTATAACAAGTGTAATTACCCTAATCGGAATCATCATTATGATGTTCTCCATCAACTGGATAATGACAGTGGTAGTATTGCTATCACTCCCAGCATCCCTTTTGGTAATCAAAATGGTTGTATCCCGTTCCCAAAAGCACTTTAAAAATCAGCAGGAATACCTAGGCAATGCCAATGGTCATGTTGAGGAAATGTTCAACGGTCACGTAATAGTTCAAGCCTTCAACAGAGAAGAAAAATCAATCGAAACCTTTGATGAAATAAATAACAACCTGTATAACTCTGCGTGGAAATCTCAGTTCCTCTCAGGAATGATGCATCCACTTACAGGCCTTGTCGGAAACCTTGCATATGTAATTATTTGCATAGTTGGAGGTAAGCTTGCACTGGCAGGCACTGTTTCCATAGGTAACATTCAGGCATTCATTCAGTATATAAGGAACTTCAACGAGCCTATTACAATGCTGGCTCAGGTTATGAACGTGCTGCAATCAACAGCCGCAGCCGCAGAGAGAATCTTCGAAGTCCTTGACGAAGAGGAAGAAACGGAAAGCTTCACAGCCGAAGATGCGCAGGCAGCCAAGGACAAATTGGCAATCGACGATGAGCAGGCAGCCAAGGACAAATTGACAATCGAAGATATGCAGGCCGCCGACGACGAGTCGCCTGCAGAGGGCTTCACTCAGGTACATCTTGACCTGGCAAACTTCACTGGCGAGATAGTATTTGACCACGTAACCTTTGGCTACGGTGATGAAATAATCATAAAGGATTTTAGCTACACAGTAAAACCTGGCGAAAGAATTGCAATCGTCGGACCAACTGGTGCAGGCAAGACCACACTGGTTAAGCTACTTCTAAGATTCTACGAACTCAACAGTGGCAGAATTTTAATTGATGGAATTGACATCAGAAGCTACTCCCGTAAGGACCTTCGCGATATGTTCGGTATGGTTCTTCAGGATACATGGTTATATAGCGGCACTGTTATGGAAAACATTCGCTACGGCAACATGAACGCAACTGACGAACAGGTTATGGATGCTGCCAAGGCGGCACACATTGACCACTTCATCATGACACAGCCTAAGGGCTACGACATGTTAATCAACGAGGAGGCAACCAACATTTCTCAGGGTCAAAAGCAGCTCCTGACTATCGCTAGAGCACTCCTTGCTGATAACCCGATTATGATACTTGACGAAGCAACAAGCTCCGTTGATACGAGAACCGAGTCCCTGATTCAGCAGGCAATGGCAACCCTTATGAAGGATAGAACAAGCTTCATTATCGCCCATCGTCTATCAACAATTAAGGACGCAGATGACATCCTTGTAATCAACGAAGGCGACATAGTAGAGCACGGCACCCACAACGAACTTCTTGCCAAGGATGGCTTCTACGCTAAGCTTTACAACAGCCAGTTCTAAAGCGGTGTACGACCTTTACATTTTGAGAATCGCCATTATGATACTAAAAAATCGCCATTATGCGATAATTTTTCGCTAAATGGCGATTTTCCCTTTTTTTGGAATATGATTTTGTAGAAAAAATACAGTTATTGGGATATGTTTCCTTTATTTTATGCTTCTGTCATATTCTGGCTCCATTATTTGTTCTATTTTATGGCGTATCGCTTTTTTTAGCTTAAAAATCGCCAAATAGCAACAAAACTGTGGGGTCAAGGCGATATCGCGACATCCACCGCGTTCTGTGACGCAGGGTTTCATATATCTCTTTGTTTTTATATTCTGTTCTACAGCAGGCACATGGTCTGTTCTACAGCAGGCACATGGTCTATTCTACAAAGGCCTCATATATCGCCCTGATAGCCTTTTCGAAGTCCTTGTTCTCAACTCCTACGATAATGTTCATTTCGCTGGAGCCCTGGTCTATCATTCTGATATTGACATCTGCATTGGCAAGAGCCGTAAACAGCTTGGCTGATACACCCTTACGACGACTCATTCCGCAGCCAACAGTTGCGATTTGTGCCATGTTTTCGAATACATCTATAGAATCCACCGTAAGCTGCGCCTTGATTGCAGTTAATATGTCGTCCATCTTGCCATCAAGATACTCGTTTGAAATTACAACAGATACTGTATCAATTCCACTTGGCAGATGCTCGATAGAAATATCGAAGTCCTCGAAGATTGATAACAGCTTTCTGATGAAGCCCTTCTCCGTTGCCAGCATGTTCTTATATATGGCAATTACAGTGAAGTCCTTGTTGCCTGCGATACCAGTGATAATCTGTTCAGTTTCATCAGGAGTATACTCGCTGATAATTGTGCCAGGATCATCCGGGTCGTTAGTGTTTCTAATATTAATAGGAATGTCTGCAAGCCTTGCAGGGAACACTGCGTCCTCATGAAGAACCGATGCACCCATGTACGAAAGCTCACGCAGCTCCTTATATGAAATATTATGAATTGGCTTAGGGTTTGTAACAATGCGTGGGTCAGCCATAAGGAATCCCGAAACGTCAGTCCAGTTTTCGTATGTTTCTGCCTTTACTGCTCTTGCTACAAGGGCACCTGTTACATCAGAGCCTCCGCGAGAGAAGGTCTTAATCTCACCTGTCATAGTGCTTCCATAAAACCCAGGCAATACTGCCTTTTCATGTTTAGCAAGCTCTGCTGCCAGTGCCTTATCCGTTTCCTCCATCATAAGTCTACCCTTGTCGTCAAACAGGATAAGCCCTGCAGTGTCAACAAAGTCAAAGCCTAGAAATGCAGCAGTCAAAACTGCGCTAAGGTATTCACCTCTGCTTGCAATATATTCAGCCGAAGGGTTTTTCTTCAGATTTTCCTTGATTTCCTCGAAACGTCTGAGAAGTTCAACCTGAATTCCCAGGTTGATTTCAACTGCCATGAATCTGTCAGCCACCACCTGGAATATCTGGTCATATGGCAGATTGTGCTCCATATGAGTTTTGCATAAGTACAAAAGATCTGTTATCTTATTATCTCCATCAAAGCGTTTCCCCGGTGCTGATACTACTATATATCTTCTCCCTGGATCCGCATCAATTATCTGCTTAGTCTTAGTGAGCTGAATGCCATCAGCAACGGATGAGCCCCCAAATTTAGCTACCTTTATTCCCATTAACTTAAGTCTCCTTTATCTCAAAAATACATATACAAGGAATGCCACATATATAGCTAAGCACGCAATTCCCTCGCTCCTGCTGGTTTTTTCGTGATTCCATGCGAAGAAGAATACAACGCAGGTCGCAATTACTAGAATACCAACATCTATAAGTGCTTCAGTCCCCAGTGGCATCGGCGAAATCATTGCCGGCACCGCAAGACCGATAAGTGCATTAAAAATATTTGATCCAACTACATTGCCTAGAGCCATATCTGCATGACCCTTCCTAACAGCAATAATGCTGGTGGTCAGCTCTGGCAGGCTGGTTCCAATGGCAACAATGGTAAGTCCCATGAGACCCTGTGAGAAGTTCCAATCCTCAGCCAAAGCCTCAGCACCAGATACAACAAATCTTGCACCGATACCTACCATTACTATTCCAAGCACCGCATATACGCCACCCTTGGTAGCAGATTTTTTCAAAATGTTTGGTTTGAATCTCTGTGCTTCCTTGTAGCTATATCCCTGACGATGAGTCTTAGCATCGTGAAGGATAGAATAAATATATACCACAAAGAACAATGTCAAAATGATTGCATCAATTCTTCCCAAAACCGAGTTGGCAAGCATAACAATCAGCACGACTGTAATAGAAATATCCCAAGGGAAATCCCTCTTCAAAATATCCGTATGAATCGGTACCGCTTTGAACATTGCACAGACTCCCATAATAATCAATAGGTTGAAAATATTCGATCCTATAATATTGCTAAATGCCATATCGGTGTTATGGTCAATAGCTGCGATAACACTTACCGCAAGCTCTGGAATACTGGTTCCGATAGCAACCAAAGTGGCACCCACAATTACCTTGGGAACCTTCATATGAATTGCCAGCGAGGATGAGCCGTCAACCAAAAAATTGGCGCCCAGTATAAGTAATCCAAATCCTATGATTAAAAATACATATTCCATAAAAAACACCTCCATGCTTACTTATAAAATATTATACAACCTAAAAGGCCGCTACTGCAAATTATATTTGCCTTAGCGACCCTATATTATGAATTTTTTTACATAGACTCCGATTCAAGCTTTACATAGACTCCGATTCACGTTCAATGTATCCGCCTGTGTAAGCATTCAGGAAATGAGCCTGCGGCTCAGTGGGTTTGCAGCAGGGGTTTTTGGCCGGCCGTAGCCGGGCATGGTTTCAAGGCCTGCTAGGGTTTACAGTCCTGCGTCAGCTTTAAGAGCAGCAGCCTTGTCTGTATGTTCCCATGGAAGATCAATGTCAGTTCTTCCGAAGTGACCGTAAGCTGCAGTCTGTCTGTAAATAGGTCTTCTTAGGTCAAGGTCGCGAATGATTGCTGCAGGTCTTAGGTCGAAGTGTTTAACGACTAAATCTGCAATCTTTTCATCATCAATCTTGCCAGTGCCGAATGTATCAACAAGTACAGAAACAGGTCTTGCAACGCCGATTGCATATGCAAGCTCGATTTCGCATTTGTCAGCAAGTCCTGCCGCTACGATATTCTTAGCAGCGTATCTTGCAGCATATGTTGCACTTCTGTCAACCTTTGTAGGGTCCTTGCCAGAAAATGCTCCGCCGCCATGACGTGCATATCCGCCGTATGTGTCAACGATAATCTTTCTTCCTGTTAAGCCTGAATCTCCGTGAGGTCCTCCGATAACGAATCTTCCTGTAGGATTAACGAAGTACTTAGTCTCGCCATCAAGAAGTCCAGCTAGTACGATTGGCTTGATTACATATTCAATGATGTCCTTCCTAATCTGCTCCTGAGTAACGTCAGGGTCGTGTTGAGTTGAAACAAGAACAGTGTCTACACGCTTAACCTTGTCGCCATCGTATTCAACTGTAACCTGAGTCTTGCCGTCAGGTCTTAAGTATTTAAGTGTTCCGTCTTTTCTTACCTTAGTAAGCTGCATTGCTAGCTTGTGAGCCAGTGAAATTGGCATTGGCATAAGCTCAGGTGTTTCGTTACAAGCGAATCCAAACATGATTCCCTGGTCTCCTGCACCTGTAGTTTCGATTAAGTCCTCTTCATCCTTAAGAGTTCCTTCCTTGTATTCCAAAGCCTTGTTAACGCCCATTGCGATATCACCTGACTGCTCGTCAATTGCAGTAAGAACTGCGCATGTATTGCCGTCAAATCCATATTCGTTCTTGTCGTATCCTATGTCTGTAATAACTCCTCTAACGATTTGCGGAATGTCGATGTAACAGCTTGTGCTGATTTCACCCATTACCATTGCATATCCTGTAGTTATAGTTGATTCTGCCGCTACTCTGCCATTAGGGTCCTGTGCGAAAATAGCGTCTAGTATTGCGTCCGAAATCTGGTCGCACATCTTATCAGGATGGCCTTCAGTTACGGATTCTGATGTAAATAGTTTTCTCATTTAATAACTCCTCCTCTTTTGCTTGTCTTTTTCGCGCTATACTGCGTTGTTCGCAAATCCCATCGCCGCCTCGTGTACCCTATGTACACGTCGCGACTTGGGTTTGCGTACGCCTTGTATATCACGAAAAATCCTACGCAACTTAATTTATTTTGTTTTGGTCCTTATTGCAAAAGAAAAACCTCTTCATCAAAAGAAGAGGTTCGATATTCATTATCGTTTCCTCATCTTTCAGATTAGTATAATCTGTAGGATTTAGCACCTTGGCTTGTCCGCATTCAATGCGAATATCCAGGTTGCCGGGCTTCACAGGGCCTATTCCCTCTGCCACTCTCAATAAGGATTATATCCTATTAAAGAACTTTGTCAATGGGTCTTGAGGCATTTGATTGCGTAACTTTACTGTAGGTTATCAATGGAAACACTGGTTCTAGGTAGTCTTGATATATATATATATGTTAAATTATATCATATTTGCCTCATGCTTGAAAAATTAAATTCCATCGTTACATATTTTCTAGCTTTTTCGTGAGCAACAGTTTTTTCAAACTTATCGTAATATCTCTCAATCTGGAGTCTTGCCTTCTTTTCGCTTGTTATTATATCCTGCCCAGAGTAAACCTTTTTGCGTTCTTGTAAATCAAACGGTATTACATTCCTCTGATACTTTGCTAGTTCAAGCATATCACCACCATTAGCCTCATAGGCTCGTAGTTGGCTCATTTTATGTACTCCCTGCTTAGACCAACCCATAGGTCTTGAACTGAGTCTATCAGATAGAATATGGCTCACATGACCCTCTGCACTACAACCGTGGATTTCATTTGCATATTTTTTTCTGTTTCGGATTTTGACCCAGTTGTTGATAAGGTATTCCTTTGATTGGCAAATCCTTTTTATATCCTTTTCATCCCTTGCAAAGTCAATGAAAATATCAAACAAACGGAATATTTCATCTTTGTTTGCACTCCTGATTGCCTTAAATAGCGCATCTTTAGAATCATCCTTTGAGTCACCCATATGGCTCGTTGCTGCTTGTACATATTTGAGAATATGAAACTCGTCAAGAATCATTATTGCTTGTTTTCCGAGTATGCTTTTCCCTGTCTCAATCCACCTGCCTCCGTCACCACCCAAGAAGATGTGTCCACCTTCTTCAATTTCGTAATGCACATTTATGTATTCATTTATGCTTCTCCAAAGAGCCAGGTTTGCCTCCGTTCCTTCATAAACACCACTAAAATATTTTGTTCCGACTAACTTCTTGCGCTTGGATTTGATATTTTCATTTACTCTATCTTCATAAACGTAGATGAGCTTTGACAGGCAGTTATTCTGTTTATGCTCATTCTCATTAAGTGTCAAGTCGCCTTTTTTATTGAAAAATTGTAGTGCTACATGATCTTCATCAGCTCCAACGTAAAGGTTTCTGACCTTTTTTCGCTCAACTTCAATTTGAGGCTCTCGCGGGAATTCTATTTTATGTATTTTATTCTTAACTGTTTGCTTACTTACTCCATCAAGTAGACTGGCTTTTTCGCCACCTCTACGGTAGCTACTTTCTACAGCCTCTTCGTAAATCTGTGCCACAGCGTCCGGAGTTATACGCTCATGAGGCTCCAGTTCCATCAGCCTGTCTATTAAATAGCATCTCTCACCAGTCTTTTTATGTTTAAACAAAGTTTTGTGGTAGTTAACCTGTCCTAAGCTGGTCAGCAAGCTTGTTTCATCACGACGTACAATAACCCATTCCTTTTTGCGATTATTGCTTTCTCTAATATTCTGATCCATCGTTTCGAAATTTTCACCAATGATTTCTATTCCTAGCCTTAGTACATTGTCCTTTACTTTAAGTATGAAATCCGTGAAATCTTTTGGATTCTCATAAAATTTTTCCGATTCCTTCTCTAAATTTAATAGACCATTCGACAAATATTGTAGTATACTATTAATCATAAAGAGCACCTTCTTTCATTTTTGATTTGTCGTTAAATCAATTCTAACATAGAAAAGGTGCTTCTTTTATTTTTTGTTTTTGATTATCCTACGAAAACTTTACGCTAATACATATGTTAAATTGTAAGCCATCCCTTAGTAACACAGCAATATTTTTTGCAAATCCCTTTGCAACAGAGCTATCATCTTTGCAAATCCCTTTGCAATGAGCTATCATCGCTTTTAATGGTGCTAAAAATCGCCATCTAGAAACAAATTCATGTTTTTTGGCGATTTTCTTTTGCTCAATGGATTTTGGAGACGAATAACAGCCCATATTCTGGAATAAATCCCTTAATTATGCATTTTCCATTCCACTATGAGGTAATAATGTAAAATACATCCTGACAGATTTTTGCTCATCGCTTTTTTGGGGCTATTTTTTTCCAAATGGCGACGAAATCAGTCTCGTAAGGCGATGGCCCTGCTACGATACTCCCGATGCCCCGCTGCAATGCCCCGCTGCAATGGCCCTGCTACGATACTCCCGATGCCCCGCTGCAATGCCCCGATGCGATGCCCTGCTGCGATGCCCCCGAGGCCCTGCTGCCGCGACCGATTAGCAGAACGCAAAAAAGGCAAGCGGCCAAATGCAAAAAATGAACAATGGCACGGTTGAATCCCCAACTTTGGGCGTATATAATAGGTCATGGTTAAAAAATATTAGTAAAAATAGATATGGAGGCTTATTACATGGAACTTAATCCAATAGTAAAAGAAAGATTACGTAATGCGAAGGCATTTGATTTGATTCAAAGTGCAGAGGATGCTGCTCAGCTTATCAAGGATGGCATGGTGGTAGGTGTCAGCGGATTCACACCTTCAGGCTACCCTAAGGCTGTTCCTCTTGCTCTTGCGGAAAGAGGCAAAAAAGGCGAAAAGTTTAAGATTGATATTTACTCAGGTGCATCCGTTGGTCCAGAAATTGACACTGAGCTTACTGAGCAGGGCCTTATTAGGAAAAGACTCCCTTACCTTACTAACAAGACTATTAGCAAGGCAATTAATGCGGGAGAGCTTGAATACATAGACATGCATCTGTCACACTCAACTCAGTATGTAAACTACGGTGCAATTCCAAAGGTTGACGTTGCAATCATCGAGGCCCTTGCAATCACTGAGGACGGCAACATTATCCCAACTACTGCTGTGGGTAACTCCCCTTCATTCGTAAGAAGTGCAGACAAGGTTATCATTGAGCTTAACATACGTAAGCCGAAGCAGCTTGAGGGAATGCACGACATATTTATTACAGAGAATCCACCTCACAGAAAACCGATTAATATTAATCATCCTTCAGACAGAATCGGCAAGCCATACATTGAATGTGGTTTCGACAAGATTGCTGCAATCGTTATATCAGAAATGCAGGATAAGACAAGACCTCTTGCACCACTTGATGACAATGCTAAGATGATTTCTAAGAATATCATCAAATTCCTTGAAGGCGAGGTTGCTGCGGGAAGATTAACTAATTCACTCCTTCCACTTCAATCAGGTGTTGGTAGTGTTGCAAACGCAGTTCTTTATGGACTTTGCGAATCAGAATTCGAAAATTTAACATGCTATACTGAGGTTGTTCAGGACTCCATGATGGAGCTTCTTAGATGCGGCAAGGCAACTATTGCTTCAACTACATCCCTTACCCCATCTCCTGAAGCACAGGAGCAATTTGAAAAAGAAATTGACTTCTTCAAGGACAAAATCATCTTTAGACCTGAAGAAATCAGCAATAACCCTGAGGTTATCAGAAGGCTTGGTGTAATTGCTATGAATACTGCTCTTGAGGTAGATATTTACGGCAATGTAAACTCAACTCACGTAATGGGCTCCAAGATGATGAACGGTATCGGTGGCTCCGGAGACTTTGCAAGAAACGGCTCCATCACAATCTTCACTACCGCATCACTTGCTAAGAACGGTGATATATCATCAATCGTTCCAATGGTATCCCATGTAGACCACACTGAACATGATGTAATGGTTATCGTAACAGAACAGGGCTACGCAGACCTAAGAGGCTGCAGTCCAAAGGAAAGAGCAATCAAAATCATCAACAACTGTGCTCATCCTGACTACCGTGACCAGCTTATGGACTACTACGAAAGAGCATGTGCATCAGGCAACGGCCTGCAAACACCGCATATGCTTGAGGAAGCACTTTCATGGCATTCAAACTTTATTAAGAACGGAACAATGAAGAAATAATTAAAAAAACCAGAGTGCATAACCACTCTGGTTTTTCAATTATTCCTATTTTTTAAATATATTTTTACTGCATTGTAGAATTTCTTTGCATCCTTAATCTGCTTTTCTGTTTCTTCACGCGAAGCCAAATAAAAATCGTCGTAGTCGCTTGCATTTCTAATTTCGTTAGCCTCCATAATAATTTGTGAATATTCCTTATCGAATATTCCGGTCTTGATATAATCTTTCTGGAAATGCTGAATAACCCCCGAATGTTTTTTATAATCTACACCATCTAACGCTAATATGGCTCTTATGGCATAAAAAATCGAATAATAGGCTCGGTTATTTCCGCTTTTGAAACTTCCCTTATCAAAGAGATTTTGAGCATCAGAAATCAACTCTTCAGAACGATTTAGTCGGTACTCCGATAATGTCTTGTTTTTTACGTCAAGCACTTAATCTCACCCCTTCATTATCAATATTTTTATAGTATGGAAGTACGGATTTGTACTGTTCAAATTCATTGTTTGGGATGCAGGATATACAAATAAGTATATCATTGCTTAAGCTAAGTTCACTCATCAGTTGAACCAGTCTAGCCTTATATCGCTTGGCTTCCAACCTATCGGTATCAAGGATTAAGGCAATATCAACATCTGATTCATCATCAAAATCACCACGTGCATATGATCCATACAGAATCGCCTCTTTGAGATTATCCCCGACTATATCGGCAGCACCCAAATATATCTTCCTTAATAG
>DATESI010000029.1:0-3381 GCA_035270905.1 Anaerovoracaceae bacterium | reverse complement strand
ATTCAATCAAAACTCCCGAGGAAATACTAAAGATTATAACGGCCGAGGCAATGGGAGATAAATGCTTCGACCATATCCTTGAGTATATCAAGGTGGGCATGACGGAGAAACAGGTTGCCGACGAAATCGAAAAAACCCTGTACGCCCTTGGGGCGGAAGGGCTTTCCTTCGAAACAATCTGCGTCTGTGGGATAAACTCCAACCAGCCACACGGCGTGCCAACAGACAAAATTATCGAGGTTGGCGACTTTGTTACCATGGACTTTGGAGCAATTTACCAGGGCTACTGCGGGGATATGACCCGTACCGTTGCCATGGGCGGAGCGACAGATGAAATGATTGATGTGTATCAGGTGGTACTTGACGCACAGCTTGCAGGACTTGAGGCTTGCAAGGCAGGAGCTAAGTGCTTTGATGTGGACAAGGTTTGCAGAGACATTATTACGGAGGCTGGGTACGGCGAGTATTATATCCATGGCACAGGCCACGGAGTAGGAACTGAAGTACACGAGGCCCCTACACTTAATACTAAGAGTGATGAGGTTCTTGCCGAAAATATGGCAGTTACAGTTGAGCCGGGTATATATATTCCGGGGAAATTCGGAGTGCGTATTGAGGACTTGGCAATAGTCACCAAATTTGGTATAATTAATAGCACAAGGTCAATTAAAGAGTTGATAATACTCTAAAAAATAAAAATAGTATAAAAGAAAGAGAGAAAGAAGAATATGGTTAGTGCAAGTGATTTTAGAAAAGGTATTACATTTGAAATTAACGGCGAGCCTCATGTAGTGTTGGATTTCCAGCATGTTAAACCAGGTAAGGGCGCTGCATTCGTAAGAACAAAATACAAGAATATCTTAACAGGAGCAACAAGAGAAGAAGCATTCAATCCGGATGACAAATTCCCTAAGGCTCATATTGAAACTAAGCAGATGCAGTATCTGTACAGCGATGGAGAGCTTTATTACTTCATGGACGCTGAAACATTTGATCAGGTTCCAATCGCGCAAGATCAGGTTGAGGATGCTATCAAGTATCTTCGTGAGAACGACGAAGCTACAATTAAGTTTTACAAGGGAAGTCCGTTCCTAGTTGAACCACCAAACTTTGTTGACCTTAAGGTTGTAGATACAGAGCCAGGCGTTAAAGGCAACACAGCAACCAATGTAACTAAGGCTGCAACAGTTGAAACAGGCGCCGTTATTCAGGTTCCTATCTTCATCGAAGAAGGCGAAGTTATCCAGATCGATACAAGAACTGGCGATTACTTAGGTAGATCAAAATAAGAATAAAGTATATTAAAGGGGCGTTGCGGCGTCCCTTTAGAAATATTGCAAGGGAAAAGGAAAAAAAGAGGATACAAGGATGAAAGATTTTATTACTAATCACAGAAAGGCATTTGTAATCATTTGCGTAGTTGTAGGATTGATTATAGTTGGGATTATCGGAATATCAGTAATCACTTCATCAATGGGAGCACCAGTTGACAAGAACAGCACTGATTACATAAGCATAACAATCGAAAGCGGTTCAGGTACAGAAGCTATTGGACAGGTTCTCTATGACAATGGACTGATTAAGAGCGTAACAGGCTTCAAGATTATATCGAGGCTTAAGGGCTATGATGGTGAGTTTAAGGCAGGGGTTTATTCTTTATCACCGTCAATGTCTGCTCCCGAAATTGCCGACATAATAATCGGCGGCAAAATCGAGACTAATTCATTTACAATTCCTGAGGGCTATACAATTAAGCAGACAGCGGGGACATTGGCTGATGCAGGCCTTGTGGATTATGATTCATTCCTTAGCCTGCTTCAAACAGGAGACTTTGATTATGAGTTCCTGAAGGAAGCACAGACAGGGGAAAATCATTTGGAAGGGTATTTATTCCCTAATACATACCAGATTGCAAAGGACGCAACAGAGGAAGATATAGTCAATGTAATGCTGGAGCAGTTTAATACTGTATTTAAAGACGAATACTACACTAGAGCCAAGGAGCTTGGACTTTCAATCAATGAGGTTATAACAATCGCATCGATTATCGAAAGAGAATGTTTGCATGATGCAGACAGAGCCAAGGTTGCAAGTGTTATATATAACAGATTGGATGATGGAATGGCACTGCAGATGTGCTCTACAGTTCAGTATGTTCTAGGCAAGCAGAAGGAAACTCTGCTGGATTCTGACACTAAGATTGAATCACCATACAACACATACATTAATCCGGGACTTCCTCCTGGACCAATAGCATCACCGGGAGAAGCATCAATTAAAGCTGCATTATATCCAGAGGATACTGATTACTTATACTTCGTTGTAAGTGCTAAGATGGACGGAAGCCACGCTTTTTCATCCAATTATAATCAGTTCCTAAAGGACAAGGATGCATATTATGCAGCCCTAGAAAACTAAGGGATATAAGGTTTGCTGGGCTGATAATATACGAAGGATAATGACAGATGAATATAACGAATGATAAGGTAACTGAATATATAAATAGGTTTTATTTGCCTGAGGATGACCAACTAGCTGCCTTAAGGGTATCTGCTGAGAAGGATAGGGTTCCTATTATCCTGAAGGAAACGGAAAGCTTCCTTAGAACCCTTCTTGAGCTTAAGCAGCCTGAGGCGATTCTTGAAATCGGGGCGGCGGTTGGATACTCTGCAAGCTTTTTTGCAAGGGTTTGTCCTGCTGCTAAGATTGCCACCATCGAAAAGGATGAAATGGTCTATCAAAAGGCTAGGGACAATATTAAGAAGCTTGGACTTGAGGACAGGGTTTCGATTTTTAACGGCGACGGAGAAAGGATGATTGAGTTCCTTAGGGATAACGGTGACCTTAGATATGACTTCGTATTTATAGATGCGGCCAAAAGCCATTACAAGAGATTCCTAGAGGCTGCAATCACAGTTTGTAAGCCAGGAGCTCTCATTGTTTCGGATAATATTCTAATGAAGGCTATGACTGCTGATGATTCCTTCGATAAGTCAGCAAGACATAAGACTAATATACGCAAAATGCGTGAATATGTTGAATTTATCAACGATTGCGAGTATTTGTCAACCTCAATTATTAGTTGCGGTGACGGACTTGCGTTGAGTATTTATACGCCTGCTGTATAGGATAAGAAATACTTAAACCATAAAAATTTAGATGATTGGAATATAAATGGAGAAATTTGAATTACTGGCACCGGCAGGTGACCTAGAAAAACTTAAGATAGCAATTATATACGGTGCTGATGCTGTTTACTTTGGCGGAGAAATGTTCAGCCTGAGGGCAGGAGCCGGCAACCTGACTGTGCCTGAGATGGAGGAGGGCGTAGCCTTTGCTCATGAAAGTGGCAAAAAATGCTACCTGACCATCAACATCTTT
>DATESI010000028.1:0-3234 GCA_035270905.1 Anaerovoracaceae bacterium | reverse complement strand
CAATAGACAATAGACAATAGACAATAGACAAGAGACAAGGGACAAGGGACAATAGACAATAGACAAGAGACAAGAGACAAGAGACAAGAGACAAAACAAAAGACGAAAAGGACAACTAGTAGCAAGATTAAAACAAAGGGTGTAAATAAGACAAATCGAAAAAGGGAGGAGAAAAAGATGATTATAAAGGGGAGTCTGGAGATGTTAAGGGATTATTTATCGTCAAAACTTGTAGAGCAACGCAAACTGTTATTGCGTCTGCCAAAACAAGAATACATAAGGGTGATTTCAAGAGGTAAAAAATACTATTATAGGATTGATGATGAGGGGAAAAGAAAAAGTGTTACAAAAGATAAGATTTTGGTTGATAGGATTGAATCACGTGAAAAGGCATTGAAGATAATTCCCCGTCTTGAAAACAATCTAAAAGTATTGGATGAATGCTGTAAAAGGTATATTCCATTTTGCTATTGGGATATATCACTGCAGGACATGCCACGCAGACAAAATAGTATGCCGGACAACGGTAGAAATCTTGTTGTTAACGGCATCTATTATAAATCAAAATCGGAAATGATAATCGCGTTGATTCTAGAAAAGCTTGAACTAGAATATGCATACGAAACAAGAATAGCGGCTGATGGCGAGGTGTTTTATCCGGATTTTGCAGTCAAAAGGCCTTCTGATGGGAGAATAATATATTTGGAACATTGTGGCATGATAAGCGAAGAAGGATACAATGAAAGACTCGCATACAAAATAAGTAAATATTACAGCGAGGGAATAGTTCTGTGGAGCAACTTAATTTTAACATTTGATGAATTAGACGGAGGATTTGACGCTGTAAGTGCTGAGAAAGTAATTAGGACATATTTGTTAGAGTGATCACAAGGGTGAGCAGAGACGATTGTTGGACTAAGCCGGCCAGCAAAAGAAGGTAAAAAAAGCATAGAGAAGAACATAAAAAATTACAAAAAAATTAGCACTCACCTCTTGACAGTGCTAACAAAAGTGCTATAATAATAATTGTTCAAGGGAGACCGAGAACAAAAACTCTCAATAAAAGGGATAAAGAGAGACAAGAGATTAAAAAAAAGGGGAAAAAGAGATAATATAAAAGGGAGGAATGCAATATGTTATTACCAAGCATTTTTGGAGAGAGATTATTTGATGACTTCATGGATTTTCCATTCGGCGGGCAAACCAAGCAGCCTAGTTTAATGAGAACTGATGTAATGAAGTCCAACATGATGAAGACCGACGTCAAGGACGCAGGGGATCACTTCGAACTGATGATGGATATGCCGGGATTTAAGAAAGAAGATGTAAAGGCCAAGTTAGATGACGGGGTTTTGACTATTGATGCGTCAACGTCTACATCTAACGATGAGAAGGACAGCGACGGCAAGTACATCAGAAGAGAAAGATTCATGGGTTCATGCAGCAGGAGCTTCTATGTAGGTGAAAACCTGACTCAAGAGGATATCAAAGCCAAATTCGAAGACGGACTTCTGAAGATTACCGTACCGAAGGTTGAAGCCAAACCTCAAATCGAGGAAAACAAATATATTGCAATCGAGGGTTAAGAGAACCCTCAGAAAACAAGAAAGAGGGTTAAGACAACCCTCGGGAAATAGGAAAGAGGGCTAGTGAGTAGCCCTCTTTTTATCATATAAAACTCGTGGTTGCCGGGTTTTCCGGCAAGGAGCATCATGCCTTAACACCCTGTTTAATTCTTGCATAGTAGGTATCCATAGATTCAAATACAGCTTTTTAAAACCTATCACTATAGTTCAGCAGGCCGCGCAAATAGCCGCCCTGAACTTTTTTCTTTTTTGGGTCCTCAGTCAGTACGTCGTAGTAAAGTATGGAGCCGTAGAAGTCATCCTCTAGTGCATGAAAAACGGCACAGGTTCCGCCAGAGCCGTCTCTTGGCATAGTCAGGCTGCCTGGATTTATCATATAAACACCGTCGACCTCCTCGAAGTATGCCTTGTGAGTGTGCCCAAAGACCACCACCTTGCAGCCATTTTCCTGGGCTTTATAATGCAGGTTTTGCAGGGTCATTGAAACATTATCCATGTGACCATGAGTCACCAGGATTTTGCCGTAGGGTGTTTCTACGATTTTGAAATCATCTGAGCTGTATGAGCCGTCACAGTTGCCCTTGACAGCAACCATTTCAATTCCGATTTCCTTAGATATTTCGATTGCATCCTGATAGTAGTCGCCGCAGTGGATAATAAGGTCCACATCCTTTATTCTATTTATAACCTCCAAAGGGCGTGCCATTTTGTCATGGGTGTCGCTCAAAGCTAGTATTTTCATGGTTTTAATCCTCTCATTTGGCAATGCATTTTGCAATACATTTTGCAATACATTTTGCAATGCATTTTGCAATACATTTGGCAATACATTTTGTAATATCTCTTGCAATGTCTTGCTTGTATTTTTGCTAACACATAAATTATAGCATAAATAAAGTACAAAACAATGAGCAATTCCGCATATTTGAATAGAATTGATACAGCGGTTATGGTAAAATACAGGATATAAAGGGTATGCTGCCAGCCAAGGCGGCTCGCAAGGAAAGGGAATGGTAAGTATGCTAAGAGAAATAAGAAAAAAACTGGTTATTATCGAGAACAGAAAGCCCTTTGGGGCGGATGCAGTTGAGTACCTTGAGCAGACTGAGGAAGAGGACTGGATTTGTATGAACCTTAGACTTGAGGGAAGCGAGCTTACCAAGGAAGATGTGAGCAGTGTCATAGACGCTGGATGCCTTAGAGACGTTGCAATTAGCGATTACATGCTCATTGACAGAACCAGAAGGCTGAGAAAGCTAATTTACGATGGATGCGCCAGAGGCGAGAAGCTTAGCAAGGCAACACTAGATAGAATTTATGCCATTGCTTCTGATGCCAAGAGCGTGAACAGCGGCTTGGGCCTTGAGGGTACAGACCTTTCGGTTGATTATAGAAAGAGAAATCCAGTAATAATCCAGTTGAGCTACAATCCACCCCTGCCCCAGGAAATCAGAGAGCAAATGGATTTGCTCTTCAGATGGCTCTATCAGAAGAAGGACTTTTTTGAGGTCATAAAAAATGCAGCTCATTTGCATAATAGAATTATAGAAATATATCCTTATCCCAGTTGCAATGAAATGGTGGCAAGAACTGCAATGTTTTATTATTTAGTTCAAGAGGGACTGCCAATTTGCAATCTGCTCTATTC
>DATESI010000027.1:0-6163 GCA_035270905.1 Anaerovoracaceae bacterium | reverse complement strand
AGCGAAACACAGACGATGTCTTTATTCGCAAGGCGGATTTTCATGGTGCACAGACGGGAGACAAGGTTGTTGCTAAGATTACCAAGTACCCAGACAAGAATATAAGTGCCGAGGGAAAAATCACAGAGGTAATCTCAAGACTTGGTGAGGTGGGCGGAGAAATCAAAGCACTCATTAGGCAGAACGGACTATTTGAGACCTTCCCCAGCAGAGTAAACGCAGAGGCTAAGGCCAAAGCTAAGGAACCCATAACCCAGGAGGAAATAAATCGCAGACGTGACCTTAGAGATAAGAACATTATCACAATCGACGGTGTTACTGCCAAGGATTTGGACGATGGAGTTTCCATTGAGCGGACTGCCACTGGGAATTACCTCCTAGGGGTCCATATCGCCGATGTGAGCCATTATGTTGCGGAAGATGGATACTTGGACAAGGAAGCACTAAAACGCGGTAACAGCGTTTATTTGATTACAAGAGTGGTTCCTATGCTGCCGAGGATTTTATCTAATGGAATTTGCAGCCTTAATCCTTCGGTGGACAGGCTGACCTTGTCATGCCAAATGGAGATAGATAAATCAGGAAGTATTATCAATCACGACATATTCGAAAGCATTATCAATTCCAAGGCTAGAATGACCTACGACGATGTGTCGGACATTATCGAAAATGAGGACAAGGCCCTAATTGCAAAATACGACTATATCTATAATGATATCAAATTGATGGCGGAGCTGGCGGAAATCCTTAGACTTAAGAGAAAAGAGAAGGGTAGCCTTGACTTTGACTTTGACGAGGCCCAGATTGAACTGGACGAGGACGAAATCCCTGTTGATATAGGCATTGAGGAGAGGCGAACGGCAAATCGCCTTATCGAAGAATTTATGCTTGCTGCCAACAAGACCATTGCAGAGCATTTCTTCTGGATGGAATACCCCTTTGTTTACCGAGTACACGAAAAGCCAGACACAGACAAAATCATCGAGCTGAAGGCTTTCCTTGCAGGCTTCGGAGTCAACCTTGCGGGCAACCCGGACAACATACATCCCAAGCTTCTCAACGATATTTTGACCCAGGTAGAGGGCAAGCCCTACGAAAACATCGTAAGTACCGTAATGCTTAGGTCCATGAAAAAAGCATTTTATAGTACTGAGTGCGAGGGCCACTTTGGACTTTCATTTAAGTATTACTGCCACTTCACATCCCCAATCAGGAGATACCCAGACCTTATGATTCATAGAATTATCAAGGCTTCCATAACGGGTAGAGCAGATGACAGGCTGCTAAAGAAGTTCAAGAGTGATGCGACCCATGCTGCCGAGATTTCATCATTGACAGAGCGTAAGGCTCAGGAGATGGAGCGTGAGGTTGAGAAAATGAAGAAGGCTCAATATATGAAGGACAAGGTTGGCGAGATATACGACGGCGTAATAAGCGGCGTTACCAACTTCGGAATTTATGTGCAGCTTCCTAACACCGTTGAGGGCATGGTTAGACTGGAGAGCCTGACCGACGACTTCTACGACTACGAGGAAGGCAAATATAGAGTAATTGGACGCAACAGCCGCAAGATTTACTCCCTGGGAGACAGGGTGAAAATTATCGTCCGCGGTGCAAACCCAGAGGAGCGACAGATAGACTTCGGTATAGTCAAAGAAAAGTAGATATTATTTAGACAAGAAAAAAAGGATAGGTTCATTAGGTGAACCTATCCTTTTGTGGTTTCGGGGTTTGGGTAATCTATGATGCTATACCCTGTTAGGTCGCCAGAATGAACGGCTTAGCATAATCATTATAGGGTACATTTCAAGTCTTCCCGCCAGCATAAGTAGAGTCAAATAGAATCTTCCACCTGCACTGAACATGCTAAAATCTCCGCTTCCGCCAAGATCTCCAAAGCCAATACCCGCATTGGAAAAGGCCGCCAAAACAGCAGAGAAGGTAGTCTCAAGGTCGAAGTTCTCAAGAGACATTACTACGCATGAGAATATAAAAATTGCAAAATATAGCAGCACAAATACGGTAATATTAGATGCCGTTGCCGCCGATACAGGTCCTTCGCCCAGCATAATCGGTTTAATTGAGTGAGGGTGAATCCTCTTATAAATTCCACGTATTATTAGCTTGAACCAAACCGTTACTCTAATTACCTTAAGGGAACCAGAGGTTGATGCAGAGCATCCACCTATAATCATTAGCAGGAATAGGATTAGCTTGCAGGCAGTAGGCCAAAGAGTATAATCAGTAACTGCAAAGCCAGACGTAGATCCGAAGGATGCTACCTGAACCATGGAATCGCCTAGTGCACCAGCAAAATTACTGTAGGTTCCTGTTGCAGTAAGAAGGATTGCAATGAGTACAGCCGCCGTGGCCAAAATCCCAAGGAAGACCCTAAATTCAACATTTTTAATTGCATCCTTAGCCTTACCCGTAAGTAGCATACAAAGAACGATAAAGTTTATTGATGACAATACGGAGAACACGCCAATTACAGCCTTAATAAAAGGTGAGAACCCACTGATTCCTACGCCACTGCCAATAGAAATCCCGGCAGTACTAATAGTTGAAAGAGTATTGAGTAGAGCATCAAAGGCAGGCATACCGCCCAATGACAGAAGTACGAATTCAATCATTGTAAGGATAATATATATCAAATAAAAGAACTTTGCTGATTTAGAAATCCTTGCATTGGATTTTTCGAGGGTAGGACCTGCAAATTCTGCCTCTACCATTTTTTGTCCGCCTGCACCAAGAGCAGGGAACACAGAAACTGTAAGGATAAGAACTCCCATTCCTCCAAGCCAGTGACACATTGCCTTCCAAAAGATTAAAGACTTCGGCATTATATCATAATCAAGAACTGTACAGCCAGTAGTTGTCCAGCCTGCAACAGATTCAAAGAAGCAGTCCACATATTTGTATCCGCAATCTGCAACATAAAATGGGAGACTGCCGATAATGCACACAACCATCCAGCAAGCAAATGCAATGAAATAGCCTTCGTGTGCCTTTAGCTTGAGGCTGGTAGAATGAAGCTGAGTTACTGTGGTATATCCGAAGGCAATACAAGTAATTGCAATAAAAAATAGAGAAGATGCCACTGCATTTTCATCAAAAAAGATAGCAGAAACCACAGGGAAAAGCATTGCAATTCCCTCGATTAGCACTATTACTGCCACTATTTTTATTATAACTACGTGATTCAAACTCATTTTTCTTACTCTTTCTATATAACCCTATGCCTTATTTGAATTCCAATAATGTCTGGAAAACAGCATAAAGAATGTAAACAATTCAAGTCTTCCTGCAATCATCAAGAAGGATAAAACAATCTTGGAAAATCCGGAAAAAATACTAAAGTTCATTGCAGGTCCTACTAGATTAAATCCAGGACCGATATTGCCTATGCATGCAAGTACAGCCGATACAGATGTAACCATATCATAGCCATCAAGTGATATAAGCAGACTTCCGCCAAAGGTTACCGCAATAAACATGAAGATAAAGTTAGTAATATTGGTTACGGTTTCCTGAGCAAGGGCACGACCATTGATAGTAACTGGAACAATTCTGTTAGGGTGCACCTTAAGTGAGAAGCCACGCTTAACAAGCTTAAGTGCAACAAGTATTCTTATTACCTTAACACCACCACCAGTTGATGAGGATGAGGCACCTACCAGCATGAGCATAAACAAGAGCATCTTGCAGAAGGTAGGCCACAAATCATAATCAGTGGTTGCATATCCTGTACTTGTCATAATTGATGACACCTGGAAGGCCGCATCACGAATAGTTTCTGACCCGCTACCGCCAGCTCTGTTTGCACAAAGGTCAGCAATAATAAGGACAGTTACTGTGACAAGTATAAGGATATAAAGCTTAAATTCTGAGTCCTTGAAGACCCTAGCCAGACCTTGTCTTGCTGCGACAAAATATAGATTAAAATTGATTCCGCAAAGAACCATAAAAATTGTAATTACCCATTCCACATAAGGACTGTTAAAGTGTGCAATGCTATCCGAGTAGTTGGAAAAACCGCCCGTTCCAACGGTTCCAAAGGTTTGAATAAGAGCATCGAACAGGTTCATACCACCAAAGAGCAGAAGCACAGTTTCTATAGCCGTAAATGCAATATATAGAAGATATAGACTTCTTGCTGTATCATAGAACCTAGGCGTAAGCTTGTCCAATGTTGGACCCGGAGTTTCTGCACTTGCAATAATTTGACCGCCTATTCCAAGTCCTGGCATAAGAGCCATAAGGAATACTATGATTCCCATGCCCCCTAACCAATGGGAGAAGGAGCGAAGGAACAGCATGGACTGAGGCAGGCTTTCAATGTCAGTCAGAATAGAAGCACCAGTTGTAGAAAAGCCTGAGCACATTTCGAATATTGCATCAATAGGGTTTGGAATTGCACCAGAAATAATAAGTGGCACAGCACCAATAAGGGAAGCAAGTATCCAGCATAATGACACAATAAGAAACCCATCTCTTACCTTTAGCTTAGTAAGAGAAGGGCGAACTGTCTTTATTATGATTAATCCGATTATTAGGCAAGGAATCATGGTAGCAATGAAGCTAATCACGGACACCTTCTCGTCATAGATAACTGCCACAAGAAGGGAAGGTACAAATGATGCACTCATTATTATCAAGAATATTCCTATTATGAGGACTACACTTTTGATGCTAATCGACATGCTTATCTCCTAATCTATAATAGAAAATTTATTACTCTTTAATAGCTTCTCCAAATCATCAAGCTCCGTAAGAAGACTTAGCAAAATTACCTTGTCATTCTCTTGAATTCTTGTTTCACCATTAGGGATGATAACCTGAGTTCCCCTGTGAATAGCAGCAACAAGAACCCCCTCAGGCAAATCAAGATCAGCAAGAGGTACATTATACAGCTTCATGGATGAATCCGCAATGATTTCCATAATTTCGGCTTGTCCCTGAAGTAGAACGGAGGAAATAATCCTCTTAGACCCCTGAATTGACCTTAGGATTGAGCTTGTAGTTATATCAAGAGGGTTTAGAACCATATCTATTCCCATTTTTTCGATTAAATCCTTGTAGCTTTCGTGGCTTACCTTAGAAATTACATCGTCAATGCCGTGCTGCTTAGCAGTTAGAGCCAGCAAAAGATTTTCTTCGTCGTAGCCTGTTGCCGTAACGAAGGCATCCATTTCACTTAGGTTTTCTTCCTCCAAAAGTGAAAGGTCAGTACCATCACTGTGGAGTATCATTACATTGTTAAGGTGGGTGGAAAGATAATGACATCTTTCCTTATCCTTTTCTACAAGCTTAACGGCAGCTCCAAACTCTGAAAGCTTTTCGGCTAGATAATAGCCTGTCTTACCGCCACCGATTATCATTACCTTTTGGATATTAGTATATTTACCTTTTTCGTGAACTCTCTGGTGAAGGGCAATTATTGGTTCCTTCTCGCCGATAACATAAAGTCCGTCACCCTTTTCGATGACAGAATTGCCGTGAGGAATGATAATCTTGCCGTTTCTGGATAGAGCTACAACCAGCATGTTAGGCAAATACTCACTTATTTCAGGCATCTTAAGCCCTACAAGCTTAGGGAACTTCTTGGTAGGGAACTCAATAAGAGCCACCTTGCCACTGGTAAAAATTCCGTTGCTCAGGGTATACTTCTCAACTAAGTATTTGTAAATTTCTATTGTTATGGAAAGGTCAGGGTTGACAATGTGGTCAATACCCATAGTATCCTTAATAAAGTCAAATTGATTCATGTGTTCCGGGTCTCTGACTCTTGCGATAACCTTCTTGCAGCCAAGCTTCTTGGCGAAGGAGGATATTACAATATTGGTTTCGTCAGAGTTGGTAGCAGTAATAAGAAAATCAAATGAGCTGATACCGATACGCTTCAAAAAGCTTATCTGCTTCGCATCGCCTGTGACAGTCATAACGTCCAGCTGCTGAGCAAGCTTTTGCAGTACATTTTCATTTTTATCAATCAAAGTGATGGCATAGTCGCCACCAAGCAGTGCCTCTGAAACACGAAGTCCCAGCTTACCTGCACCTACAATCGCTATTTTCATTTTTATCCCTTCTTATCTATGTTAATGTTTTGGATGTTAGGTTATTATGTTTTATTTTACCATGAGGTATACAACCTATTCTAATT
>DATESI010000026.1:0-3840 GCA_035270905.1 Anaerovoracaceae bacterium | reverse complement strand
CCCTTACCGGCAGCAGGATTTATCACAAAAATATTTCTCATTCTTTTTCTCCGATTCGTAAAGATTAAATTTAACTTATTTATTTTATATCATATTGCTTTTAATTTCAATACCCATGGGGTATACTATTGTTAGAAAAATTAGGAGGTAAATTATGGACCCAAGAATAAAAAAACTATCAGACGTTCTTGTGCACTACTCATGTAATCTGCAAAAGGACGAGAAAATATTGATTGACTACGAGGGAGAATGTACTAAACCGCTGGTTAAACAGCTAATTAAGGACGTATATGCCTGCGGCGGCAAGCCTTACGTAAACTCCCGCGATGCTTCTGTCAACAGAGAAATTATGCTTCACTGCGATGAGGAACAAATAAGCTTCATGAACGACTATCAGCTTTATCAAATGAAGGGCATGGACGCTTACATTGCAATAAGAGCGGGAGAAAATACATCCGAGCTTTCTGATGTTCCATCTGAGAAGATGAACATGTACAGCAAGCTTCTTCGTCCAACTCTTGACTATCGTGTCAATGAAACCAAGTGGGTTATCTTAAGATACCCTAACCCTTCCATGGCACAGCTTGCAGGCAAGAGCCAGGAAGCCTTCGAGGACTTCTTCTTCAATGTTTGCACTCTTGACTACAAGAAGATGAGCGATGCAATGAATCCGCTGGTTGAACTTATGAACAAGACGGACAAGGTCAAAATCCTTGGCCCTGACACAGAGCTTACCTTCTCAATAAAGGGTATCGGCGCTGTCAAGTGCGACGGCGAAAAGAATATTCCTGATGGCGAGGTTTATACTGCTCCTGTTCGTGAATCTATGAACGGCACAATCGCATACAACACAATATCCGAGGAACAGGGCTTCACATACGAAAACATCAAGTTTGAAATCAAGGATGGCAAAATCATCAAGGCTGAGGCTAACGATACTAAGAGAATCAACGAGCTTCTTGATGTTGATGAGGGCGCAAGATACTTCGGTGAATTCGCACTTGGAGTTAACCCATATGTGCTTCATCCAATGAAGGATACGCTGTTCGATGAAAAGATTGCAGGTAGCTTCCACTTGACACCGGGCATGTGCTATGATGATGCACCTAACGGCAACAAGTCAGCTAATCACTGGGATCTTGTAATGATTCAACGCCCTGAATACGGTGGCGGTGAAATCTACTTTGATGATGTTCTTATCCGTAAGGACGGCATCTTCGTACTTCCTGAGCTTGAAGGTCTAAACCCCGAAAACCTAAAATAGCAAAAAGGACAAAATTTGCCCTCGGCGGAAAGACCCGCCAAAGACAAAATTTACCCTATTTACAAACCCAAGGGCAGTGCACTAAGCACTGCCCTTTTCTTAAACCCTAATATAGGTTACTCTGCCTCTTGTCTTGCCATCTCTTCTAATCTGATATATGCCTCGCGGCACAATGGTTTTTTCCTCGAATATTTGTCTGGCACGCTGTATGGAGTCTATTCTCAGATACAGACCGGTGCTGCATGACTTTACTAATTCTGACGGCAGCTTTCGGAGAACCGAATTGATGCCGGATTCATCCAGAACATCACGCGCATAGGCCGCCTTGTAAAATGATGAGAAAGACAGAATATACTCATTATCCATTTTGTAACCCCCTATCTACCTCAAAAGAGTCTCTTTATCTTGCGTATGTAATAGGTGAGAAGGGACGCACGCTCTACGGACTTTTGCGCTACCAGGGCGTATTCTGCCACTTCACGGTCATCCACACAAACCTTAAGTTTACCTATTTCATCTCCTGCCACAAGAGGTAGTTTGATGTCTTTATTGATGATAGCCTTGCATGACGCTGCTTCGGCCTTGCCCTTGGGAACCACTACTGTAACCTTCTCGCGGGTCACTGCGTTAACTTTATATGGTTCACCCTTGATGAGTTCAACCGACTTCAGCACTTGACCCCTCGCGGCCACTTCCACTGATTGGAACATGGCGAAGCCGTAGTTAAAGAGCTTGGAAATCTCTGCTGTTCTTATCTTGGCGGTTTCGCAGCCCAGGGCAACTGCAATGAGAGTGGTATCCTCTTTGGTGGCTGATGCAGAAAGGCAATAGCCTGCTTCGGCGGTAAACCCTGTCTTGATGCCGTTGGCTCCAGGATATGCCTTGATGAGTTTGTTGGTGTTGGTGAGTCCGAACTCCTTCTCTTTGCCAGGGAGTCCAACCTTGATGGTTTTTTGCCAAGTATTGAACCACTTTTTCGTCTCCTCATGCTTGATGAGATGACAAGACATTAACCCTATATCATATGCACTTGTGTAGTGATTTGCCACAGGTAATCCATTGGTGTTGACAAAATTTGTATCTCTCATGCCCAGCTCTCGGGCACGAGCATTCATCTGCTCTACGAAAATCTCCTCACTGCCTGCAACGTATTCTGCCACAGCAACACATGCATCGTTGGCGGATACAATGGCAATGCCCTCAAGAAGCTCCTCAAGGGTGTGCTGCTCGCCCACCTCCATATACATCTGGCTGCCACCCATGGATGCAGCACGTTCTGATATGGTTATAATATCTGTAAGCTTGATTTGCCCTCTTTCTACGGCCTCCATAGTTAGGAGCATGGTCATAACCTTGGTTACAGATGCCGGTGGCAGTTCCTTGTGAGAATCCTGCTCGAAGAGGACTTTACCTGTCGAACCGTCTATGAGCACCGCCGCTTTTGCTGCTAGCTTCATGCCGGAATTGTTTGTCTCACCGGCCTTGCCTTGCTCACCGGTTGCAGATATTTCTGCTGTAGGAATCGTGTCGTTAACCCTCTCAAGCTCAAGAGGTTCCTGGGGATTGGTAAATCTGCTTACTCCAAGAAACCCTGCAATGATAAAGGTCAAAACCAGGCAAGTGGAAATGATTTTCTTCCACATAAAAACGCCACCCCTTCACATATAGTCTTTCATAATATATGTGGGGTGGCATTCTATTAGACCTCCAAAGGTTGCTTATGCCTATAGTTTTTCAATTAGATAGTCTCCAAATTCCTTGCAGGTGTTGCCATCAGCAAAGCCTGTAACAACGACCTTCTTTTCGACCTCTGTGCAGGCATAAAGAGCTTTTGCAAGTCTATCTGCAGCATCAGTTAAGCAAATATGTCTAAGCATCATTTCCGTAGCCTTGAGGATGCTTGAAGGGTTGGCGTAATCTGCAAGACCATCCTCAATCATTCTAGGTGCGGAGCCGTGTATCGCTTCAAACATTGCGTATTGGTCACCTATGTTGGCACTTCCTGCCGTTCCTACGCCGCCCTGGATTTCGGCAGCCTCGTCGGTTATGATATCTCCATATAGATTCGGCATTAGGAACACCTGGAACTGGTTTCTTATTGACCTGTTCACAAGGTTAGCGGTCATAATGTCGATATACCAATCGTCAGCCACTATTCCTGGATAATCTTTGGCGATTTCGTGGCAAATCTCACTAAAGCTTCCATCTGTCTTTTTCATAATGTTTGCCTTGGTAACGATTGAAACACTTGTCTTGCCGTTGTTCTTAGCATATTCGAATGCGGCTCTTGCAATTCTTCTAGTGCCTAGTTCTGTTGTAACCTTGAAGTCAACTGCAAGGGTCCCTGGAATTTCCACGCCCCTGCTTCCGAGGACATATTCCCCTTCGGTGTTTTCTCTGAAGAACATCCAGTCGATGCCCTCCTCAGGCACTGCTACTGGTCTTGTGTTCGCATAAAGATCCAGCTCTCTCCTAAGAGTAACATTGGCACTCTCAAGAGTTCCGCCCTTAGGGGTAGTCATAGGCCCCTTGAGAAGCACATCACACTCCTTGATTGCTGCTAATGTGTCTTTGGG
>DATESI010000025.1:0-2333 GCA_035270905.1 Anaerovoracaceae bacterium | reverse complement strand
CTAGGGCCTCGCGGTACCCAGCAAAGCCGTGGCCGGCTATGGTTTGGATGCAGGCTTCACTGACAAAAGAAATTTGCCTATATGCCTCACGTTTATTAACGTCAGAAAGATGAACCTCTACGGCAGGGACTCCCACTGCCTTGAGGGCATCACCTATGGCTACGCTGGTGTGGGTATATGCTGCCGGGTTAATGATTATCCCATCATATCTATACACCACAACCTCCATACCATATTTTTTCCCAAGACCTGTTCCTGACTCAATGTCAATAGCCCCTTGGATTGCATCTACAATATCTCCCTCGTGGTTTGATTGGAAGCAGTCCACCTCAATACCAAGTTCCTTGGCAGAGTCATTGATATAATCTATCAAATCCTCGTAGGTTTCTGTTCCGTAAATTTCCGGTTCTCTGATTCCAAGCATATTTATGTTTGGTCCGTTAATCACAAGTATCTTCATTGTTCTCCTCCCATGAGTCGCTCCAAAATTCGTATGCACCCTTTCTCTCTTCATAAAGCTCCTCAAGTGGAGTTGCAAGAGAAAGTGGTCTTCCGCCTGTTGCCAGCTTATCAATATCTCTCTTAACCCAGACTACACGACCGTTTTGCCTTATAATCTGGTAGTTTATTTTTTTCTTAACTACGCCGCCGCCTGTTGCTATAACAAGGCTGTGTTCCTTGGAAACCCTGCGCAAAATCTCAGTTTCGATTTCTCTAAATCTCTTTTCTCCAACCTTATCAAAGAATTGAGGAATGGTCATTCCTACTTCCTCTTCAATAAGCTGGTCAATATCAATGAACTTTCTTCCAAGCTCCTCTGCCTTCTTCTTTCCCAGAGTGGTCTTGCCGCTTCCCGGCATTCCTATATATATGATGTTTTGGGTTTCCTTCCAAATTTCTTCGGTTATTTCTTGAATTTTGTCATCAACCCCACCAGGGGCTGTAAACTTAGTTCCGGTGAAAAGCTCTGATGCCTTAACGGCCTGTGCCACAAGCATGACAAGTCCTCCAACTACCGGAATACTTCTCAGCTCACCGTCCATAATAAGCTTGGTTCTATGGGGGTTATATACAAGGTCCACAATGCCGCAACAGTTTTTGAAATCGTCAAGGTTCACAAGGCTTTCCCCGTTGGCAGGATACATTCCTACCGGTGTTGCATTTATTATTATTTCGCTGTCAAAGTGATTACGGATTTCTTCAAGATTGTTTCTTGATATAATGATTGTTTCTCTTGCATGCGCCTTATCAAGGACAGCCTGCACAGCCTGAGATGCGCCGCCTTTGCCAAGAACCAAAACCTTCTTGCCCTTGGGCTTGATACTCGCCGACTTAAGCATGTATTCAAATCCGAAGTAATCTGTGTTATATCCTGCAATGGTGCCGTCTTCCTGTCTTATGACAGTATTGACTGCTCCTATAGCCTCTGCATCAGCATCTATCCTGTCGCAAAATTCCATAAGGGTCTTTTTATACGGAATGGTAACATTAAAACCGCCGAAGCTTTCATCCTTCAAAAGCTTCTCTATGTCAGCAGAAGTCTCACAGTTATATAAACCATAATCGTAATCCCCCAGCCTCTTATGCACCTCAGGTGAAAAGCTATGCACCAGAGTCTTGCCTATTAAACCGTATTTTTTCATGGTTGGTCTCCTTTGAATTTAACAAGCTAAAAAATTTCGAAAGTAACGTATTGGCGGCCCTTCTTCGACCTACCGCCCACTTCCCTAAGATATGCCTTCCCCTTGCCTCTAAGAACGATTTTGTCCCCCTCAGCCACGTTGTAATCTACCTTCTGGCATTCCACATTGTTGACGAATACTATGCCGTGATTTATTGCCTCGCTAGCCTTGCTCCTTGAGAGTCCAAAGGCTGATGATACTATGTTATCAAGTCTGAGAGATGCCACTGTATCCTTCATTTCCTTGCTCATTCCTGCGGGAATTATAAGTTCCGAAATTGGAACTGCCTCCAAGGTCAGCTCTGTTCTGCCTGCCTTGCCATAGTTGAAGAGCAAATAGTCTTCTATTTCCTTAAGGATAATTATATCCGCACCGTCGTTTCTGACAAGTATATCTCCTATCATGTCACGCTTGATTCCAAGGCCTGTTAATGAACCTAGATAATCTCTATGGGTAAGGTCTCGGCTACCCTTAGCCTTTCTTGCACGAATTACCCGTAAGGGTTGACACTCTTCAAGGTCCTGCACCCAGGCGGGCTCCTGACCCTCGTCACTCTTCGGCAAGTGACCCACTGCCGAGGCGAAGCCTTCGGCATTTACGTAATCGGGAAGGCATAGCAAAACTCTACGCTCCGCATCCTCAAAGCCGCCA
>DATESI010000024.1:0-5361 GCA_035270905.1 Anaerovoracaceae bacterium | reverse complement strand
ATATTAAAGAAATTATAGTACTGCCTCGAATTAATTATTCAATTATATAGAAAAACCCCGGAAACTCCATCGGAGCCCGAGGCTTTGTCTACAGTCTGAAGAGACTCGCAAGAGTCTCTTTTTGCTATCGACATTTGGCCTGAAAAGTAGTAGAATGTAAAAGGCTTTGGGAAAAAGCAAATTAGGGATTATAATAATAGAAGTAATAAGAGGGTAACAATGAGACGAGATAAGAGAGAAAACAGATTCAAGCAAGAGGGAACGAAGCTTAAGAAATTTACGAGAGTATGGTCGATTCTATACTTAATATTAATGGTGGCATTTGCCGCAGTACTTGTGTATATGAATTTATTGCCACTGAAACTACTAGCAGCAGTTGGCGTAGGTCTATTAATAATTACGTTATTAATATTCCCTGCAATGTTTTCGACTAGATTCAAGAAGAGCAGGAGAATTCTTTGCTTGGTAATATCTATAATAATGATGATAGTATACGGCGTGGGGATTGCATATATGGCAGGAACCATCGACTTCATGGGGACAATCAGCAAGCTCGGACAGGAGACAGAGGACTACCATGTAATAGTTAAGAAGGATAGCCCATACACTGAGATAGACCAGATAAATGGCAAGACAGTTCAAACATATTTAACTAACGACATTAATTATTCCGACGCCAAGGCACAGCTTAAGGACAAGGAAGGCGTTGAATATGAAATGATAGAAGACCTATCCTCCTTGTCAGAGGGAATGACAAGGGGAGATTACGAGATTATTTTTATCAGTGCCGCGCAGTACAAGAGCATTTGCGACGAGCATCAGGACTTCGAAGAAGGAACCAAGATTTTATATACGGTCAAGGTTGTAATTGAGAGCAGCGACATTTCCAAGAATGTTGATGTTACCAAGGAGCCTTTCAATATGTATATAAGCGGACTGGATGTTGAGGGAACCATTGATGTAACCTCAAGGTCAGACGTGAATATGCTATTAACAGTTAACCCTGTTACCCATAAGATTTTGCTTACATCAATACCAAGAGATTATTTGATTAAGCTTAAGGGTAAGGGCGATGCAACGGACAAGCTTACACACACAGGGCTCTACGGCATTGAAGAGACAATAAGCAGTGTCGAAGATTTGCTGGGCATAGATATTAACTACTATACTAAGGTTAACTATACTACAGTAAAGACCTTTGTAGATGCAATAGGAGGAATAGACGTTGACTCTGACTATACATTTACAACAAGTGGAATGGCCAAGGAAGGTCTTAGCGGAATTACATTCTACGAGGGCGAGAACCATTTGGATGGTTCAAGAGCACTAGCCTTTGCAAGAGAAAGACATTCATTCGCAGACGGTGACAACCAGAGAGTCAAGAACCAGCAGAAGATAGTTAAGGCAATAATCAAAAAGGGCACAAGCAGCACCACTATTTTGACCAAATACTCCTCAATACTTAATTCAATCGAGGATTACATCAAAATCAATATGTCACAAAAGGAAATGCAGTCATTAATCAAGATGCAGCTCGATAGTATGCCAGGCTGGGATATTGAAACTCAGGACCTTGAAGGCGTTGGCATTACAGGACAAGTGGTTTATTCCCTTGGAGAAGCATGGCCATGCTGGGCTATGGGACCTAACGATGAAAGCATTATTAAATGCGTAGATAAAATCGTCGAAACAATGGAGACAAGCGCTCAGGAAGATTCGGCAGCATAGTATCACATAAGCAACGGACATGAAGGCTTGCAAAGAGTACAAAAAACCCCTTTTGAATTGGAAAAAAATATTGACATTGACAAGGGGTTGTTGTACACTTAATAAGCAACTTTATGATTATAAACATGCAGAGCCGGTACGCTGGCTCTGAATTTTGAGTTAAACGGAGGACAATCAAGATGAGAGTAAAAGTTACATTAGCTTGCAGCGAGTGTAAGCAGAGAAACTATAACACAATTAAGAACAAGAAAAATGACCCTGATCGTATTGAGTTACAGAAGTATTGCAAATTCTGCAAGAAAGAAACTCTTCACAAGGAAACTAAGTAAGGAGAGAAACGATGGCAAAGGATATCAAGAAAAACCTTCCGGTAGCTGCCAAGAAAAAGACAGGCTGGAAAGAGTATTTCAAGGGAATAAAAGTTGAAATGAGCAAGGTTGTATGGCCAACAAGAAAGGAATTAACTTCCTACACTGTTATAGTTATAGCAACTTGCGCAATTTTTGCATTGGGATTTTGGCTGATTGACACAGGCTTCCTAGCAGTATTAAAGGAAGTATTGGGAATCACCCTTAACTAATCCGAAGAGAATGAGAAGGTACAAAAATGTCTGATATTGAAAACAAGACAGTTTCTCCATTAGAAGGAGAAGGTATTCGAGGCGACGGCCAGGCTAAATGGTATGTTGTCCACACCTATTCCGGGCATGAAAACAAAGTAAAAGTAAATATCGAAAAAATGGCAGAAAACCGTGGCATGCAGGATTTAATTCTGGACATCGTAGTGCCGACAGAGAACAGGATCGAAATCAAGGATGGTCAACGTAAGTTAAAGACCAAAAAGATGTTTCCAGGCTATGTAATTATAAAGATGATTGTAACCAATGAATCCTGGTACCTGGTTAGAAACACACAGGGCGTTACGGGTTTTGTTGGTCATGGCTCCGAACCTATTCCACTTACTAACGAAGAGGTTGGAAGAATGGGAATAGAAAAAGTATATATCGATCTGGATGTGGAAATTGGCGATACAGTAAAGGTTATCAACGGTCCTTTCGAAAGCTTCATGGGTGAAGTCGAAGAAATCAACCGCGAGAAGCAGGTGCTTCGTGTCAAGGTTTCTATGTTCGGTAGAGATACTCCTGTAGAATTAGAATTCGGACAGGTAGAAAAATTGTAGTTATGTCTTAGGACTTAACATAATACTATAAGAAAGGAGAATTAGAATGGCTAAAAAAGTTGATGGTTACATTAAACTTCAAATAGCAGCCGGCAATGCAACTCCTGCACCACCAGTAGGTCCAGCACTTGGTCAAAAAGGTGTTAATATTATGGACTTCTGTAAGCAGTTCAATGCTAAGACTCAGGATCAACCCGGAATGATTATCCCGGTAGTAATCACAGTATATGCAGACAGATCGTTTTCATTTATATGCAAAACACCACCTGCAGCAGTATTGTTAAAGAAAGCAGCTGGTTTAGACGCAGCTTCTGGAGAACCTAACAAGAAGAAAGTTGCTACTCTAAGCAGAGCACAGGCAGAAGAAATTGCTAAGATCAAAATGCAAGATCTAAACGCAGCCAACCTTGATTCAGCTACAGAGATGATTAAGGGAACTGCAAGAAGCATGGGAATCGTTATTGAAGATTAATTGACAGTGGGAGATAGAAATATCGCGAATACCACAAGGAGGTAAACAAAATGCCTAAAAGAGGTAAAACTTACAGAGCTTCCGTTGAGAAGTTCAACAAAGCAGAATTACATGATGTAACAGAGGCTATGAAATTAGCAGTTGAAACATCAAAAGCAAAATTTGACGAAACTGTAGAAGTACACATCAAATTGGGAGTTGACGGAAGACATGCTGACCAGCAGGTTAGAGGTGCTATCGTTCTTCCACACGGAACAGGTAAGTCAAAGAAGGTTCTAGTATTTGCTAAGGGACCTAAGGCAGCAGAAGCAGAAGCAGCAGGAGCTGATTATGTTGGAGCTGAAGAATTAGCACAGAGAATTCAGACAGAAAACTGGTTTGACTTCGACGTAGTAGTAGCTACACCTGACATGATGGGTGTTGTAGGTAGATTAGGTAAGGTTTTAGGACCTAAGGGATTAATGCCTAACCCTAAATCAGGAACAGTTACAATGGATTTAGAAAAAGCGCTAGCTGAGATCAAAGCCGGCAAGGTTGAGTATCGTTTAGATAAGACAAACATTATTCATACTCCAATCGGTAAGAGCTCATTTGGTCCTGAAAAGCTTCAGGACAACTTCAATGCATTACTTGAAGCTGTAGTTAAGGCAAAACCTTCCGCAGCAAAGGGACAGTATTTGAAGAGCGTAACAGTTGCATCCACTATGGGCCCTGGAATCAAGGTTAACCCAGCATTAATCTAATTAGATTAATAGAAGGATACACAACAATTAAATTAGTAATTTAACCGTAGACAGCGAGGGCGAAAGCTCAAACCACAAACCTCGCCGAGGTACAATATATAAAAGTATATTAACCTTGTCTACGCAATCAATAGACAAGGTTATTTTATTGAGTACCGCATTTGAGAATTGCGGGCTAACGCAATTCCAGAAAGGAGATAACAAACATGTCAGTAGAAGCAAAACAAGTTAAACAAGTTGTTATTGACGAAATCAAAAACAAGCTAGAAAATGCTCAGTCAGCTGTAGTAATCGATTACATGGGAATCACAGTTGCACAGGCAGACGCTATGAGAAAAAAGCTTCGTGAGAACAATGTAGACTACACAGTTTATAAGAACTCCCTTGTAAAGAGAGCAATCGAAGGAACTGAGTTTGCTGGACTTGCAGACGTATTAGCTGGACCAAGCGCAATCGCAATCAGTACAGAAGATGCAACTGCACCGGCTAGAGTTCTTAATGAAGTAATTAAAGAATATAAAAAGATGGAGTTCAAGGCAGGCGTTGTTGAAGGACAATTATTCGACAAAGCAGGTATCGAGCAAATCGCAAGCATTCCTGGAAGAGAAATTCTTATTGCGAAGTTCATGGGAAGCATTCAGTCACCAGTATCAAAGGCTGTTCGTACATTCCAGGCTATCGCAGATGCAAAGGAAGCATAAAACCATTAGGCTTACAAGCCATATAAGTTAAAGAAAAAGTATTTAAATATTATAAAGGAGATTTAAAATGAATAAGGATCAAATTATCGAAGCTATAAAAGCGATGACAGTTTTAGAATTAAACGAATTAGTTAAAGCATGTGAAGAAGAGTTCGGCGTATCAGCAGCAGCTCCAGTAGCAGTTGCAGGTGCAGCAGGTGCAGGCGCAGCAGCAGAAGAGCAGAGCGAGTTCACAGTAGTTCTTGAATCAGCAGGCGCTGAAAAGATTAAGGTTATCAAGGCTGTAAGAGAAATCACAGGCCTAGGACTTAAGGAAGCTAAGGAATTAGTAGACGGAGCTCCTGCAAACGTTAAAGAAGGAATCGAAAAAGGCGAAGCAGAAGCTATTAAGGGTCAGTTAGAAGAAGCTGGAGCAACAGTTGCTCTTAAATAGTTCAATATTGACTAAAAAGCAAAAAATTAGCCCACACTTGTTGTGGGCTTTTTGTTTTAGTTAATTTTGTAAATTTCTCTTGATTGTTTGACTGATATGTAATAT
>DATESI010000023.1:0-2294 GCA_035270905.1 Anaerovoracaceae bacterium | reverse complement strand
ATATAATGTACGGAAGTCATACCTTCTCATCAACGGTAGCAGTGCGGGGCTTATTGCAGCCATCATGGCAACCGTTGCTGAGGGCAAGAAGCTGGTTATGGCTCGTAATTGTCATAAGTCGATTTTTAACGCTCTGACCCTTGGTGGCATTGAGCCTGTCTACGCATACCCCGAGACAATCCCAGACTATAACATTTCCGGAGAGATAACCCCTGAGGAAATCGCCCGTTGCTTAGACGAGAACCCCGATGCCGAGGCCGTGATTTTGCCTAGTCCCAATTACTACGGCATTTGCAGCGACATCAAGGCCATTGCCACAGAAGTCCACCAGCGAGGCAAGGTCCTTATAGTTGACCAGGCCCACGGCGCACACCTTTCTTTCTTCGACCAATACATAAACGGTGATAACAAGAAGTCCGCCGAGGCACTTGGTGCCGACCTTATCATCAACAGCACCCACAAGACCCTTGCCAGCCTGACCCAGAGTGCAATTCTCAATGTCAATTCGGACCGCGTGGACATCTATAACCTTGAGAACAAACTGCAGGCAATCCAGAGTAGCAGTCCGTCATACATTCTCATGGCAAGCCTTGATATCAATGCAGACCTTCTCTCCTCGGAGGGAAAAGCCCTCGTTGAGGGCTGGGGCCAGCATCTCGCATACTTTTATAACGAGGCGAAGGCTATCCCAGGTCTAAGGGTTATGGCAGTACCAACACTTGACTACACCAAAATCAATATAGATATGAGCGAGCTGGGAATAGACGGGGCAGCCCTAGAGAACCTGTTGATGGACGACAATATCTTCGTGGAGCTGGTTACAGGCAATATCGTGATGTGCATGACAGGCATAGGGAATACCAGAGCAGACTACGATAGGTTACTTGCATCACTTGGCAAGATTGCATCAGAGCATTGTGAGAAGGAAGCAGGTAGCATAGACGCAGCATCGGCGGAAGTGCAAGAGCATCACTTAACCAAGGAGCATCACTCAATCCAGCAGACCCAAGCAATCACCACCAAGAAGCTTCAGCTTGCACAGATTCCAAGGGAGACCAAACGAGTTCCCCTCATGGAGGCAGCTGGCAAAGTTTGCGGATTTTCCATAATACCATATCCACCGGGAATTCCAATCATCTGTCCTGGCGAAATCATGGATAAGGAAGTCCTAGACTATGTAGCAGAACTTAGGAGACGTGGCGAGAAGGTCATGGGAATCAACGACCGAGGCGAAGTAATCATTGGCCAATAGAATATATAGATACAAAATCATAGTTTAGGCAATCCTTTCCCAGCTTTTTTCGTTGTCTTCGTTCATATGTCACACTTCTCTACATATTATATATAGTACTTCAAACAAAAAAATTTGCCTTTGTTTTTCTCCCAAACAAAAAACCTATCATACTTTTTGCTCATTTACCAAAAAAAACTTGGAAACCGCTAGAATTGTAACTTTTTGTTGGTTTTTCGAAATCTTTGTAGTATAATAATATCCGTATGATTATGAGAAAATCAAATTATAGAAAGGAAGGTTTCAAAGAAATGAGTTTTAACAAAAAGCATTTACATAGCATCCACGCCCCTCATTTCAAAAACACAGCAGGCTGTGCTTCTGAAATGATGCCGGTACCTGATGTCGTAAAGATTTCTATGTCTCAAAACATAGGTGCTCCTTGTCAACCTGTTGTTGCAAAGGGCGACTATGTAAAAGTAGGACAGCTTATTGGCGACACAGATGCTTTCGTAAGTGCACCTATTCACTCAAGCGTTTCCGGAACCGTTGCAGGCATTGAAGAGATGAGATCCGCAACAGGCGGAAGCGACAAGTTAGTTGTAATTGAAACTGACAAAAAACAAGAAATGTGGGAAGGAATTAAGGCCCCTGAAGTTAACGATCTTGCCGGATTCGTTAAGGCTGTTAGAGACAGCGGACTAGTTGGTCTAGGAGGAGCATCATTCCCTACACACATCAAGTACAATCCAAAGAATATTGATGATGTGCATACACTAATCGTTAATGCGGCAGAATGTGAACCGTTCATCACAGCAGACCATAGATGTATGCTAGAACAGGCACAGGACATCATTGATGGTATGAAAGCATGTATGAAGTACATCGGATTAGAAGTTGGATATATCGGAATTGAAGAGAATAAGCCGGACGCAATCGCCTTATTCGACAAGATGTTTGCAGAGCAAGGTTTAACCAACCTGCATACATTCAAGCTTCAAGCAAGATACCCAAAGGGTGCTGAAAGAGTTTTAATATATGAGATTACCGGACAGCACATGGC
>DATESI010000022.1:0-5170 GCA_035270905.1 Anaerovoracaceae bacterium | reverse complement strand
GAAGAAGACGTGGCTGTGACAAGTGTAACAGGAGATTCACCACCTATGAAAAGGTTGAGGAATCTATTCTGATGGTCATTAAGAAGGACGGACGCAGAGAGGTCTTTGATAGAAGCAAGATTATGAACGGCATAATTAAGGCTTGCGAGAAAAGGTCTGTGCCTATGGCAGAAATCGAGCGAATGGTCAATGAAATCGAACGTGGTCTGAACAACATGATGGAGAAGGAAATCGAAAGTACCTTCATCGGCGAGCTGATTATGGATCAGCTGAAGAAGGTGGATCAGGTTGCCTATGTTAGATTCGCTTCGGTTTACAGACAGTTTACGGACGTTAACACATTCGTCAAGGAAATAGAAAAATTAATCGAGAATAATAAGCAAAACGGAGATTGGACGAGCAATGAGTAACATTATTAGAATAGCAATAGATGGACCTAGTGGTGCGGGCAAAAGCACCATAGCCAAGGCTGTGGCCCAGAAGCTAGCCATCGACTATATTGACACAGGTGCTATGTACAGGGCCGTTGGATATAAAATCAAGGAGCTGGGAGTTGACCCTAGCGACGTTGCGGCAATCGCTGCAATGCTTGAGGATACGGACATTGACTTTAGCCGTGGGGAGACCCTTCTTGACGGCAAGGTTATAAGCTCTCTCATTAGGACCCCGGAGATTTCCATGCTGGCATCTAAGTGCTCGGCTTACGGAGTGGTTCGTGAGAAGCTGGTCTTCTTGCAGAGGAAGATGGGACAGACCAAGAGCGTGGTTATGGACGGACGAGACATCGGCACCAACGTGCTTACCGATGCGGAGTTCAAATTCTTCCTTACGGCAACGCCTGAGGAAAGAGCAAACCGCAGGTATAAGGAGCTTGTGGCAAAGGGCGAGGATGTAAGCTATTCCAAGATTTTGGAGGAGACTATCCAGAGAGACCACAACGACACAACGAGAGAATTGAATCCACTGCGTAAGGCGGAGGATGCAATAGAGGTTGACACCACAGGGATGTCAATTGATGAAGTAATAAATTTTATGTATAAGGAGATTGATAAATCATGGCAGTAGTAAGACCTTTTAAGGCAATCAGACCGGCAAAGAATTATGCCGAAAAAGTAGTATCCCTACCTTATGATGTAATGAACAGAAAGGAAGCAGCCGAAATGGCTGAGGGTAATCCTTGTAGCTTCCTGCACATCTGCAGAGCAGAAATTGACCTTCCTAATGAAGATCAGTATGCCAAGGCTGTTTATGAGAAGGCAAGAGACAACATTGACAAGTATCTTGCAGATGGTGTTTTCACCCAGGATGAAAAGCCACTTCTTTATGTTTATAGACAGATGATGGACGGCAGATATCAGACAGGTATCGTAGGATGCGTAAGTGTTGACGAGTATCTTGACAACACAATCAAAAAACATGAGTTTACAAGAGTTGAGAAGGAAATCGACAGAATCAATCACTTTGACGTTTGCAATGCAAACACTGAACCGGTTTTCTTGACTTACAGAGACAATCTTAAGCTTAGAACAATTATTGAGGGCTACATTGGTGGCAATGAGCCTGAATACGATTTGACAACTGATGATGGAATTGGACATACTCTTTGGGCAATTAAGGATCAGGGCGTAATTGATTCAATCGTTAAGCTATTCGGAGATATTCCAGCATTATATATTGCCGACGGTCACCACAGAAGTGCTTCCGCTTGCAAAGTAGGACTTAAGAGAAGAGAAGAAAATCCTAACTACACTGGCGACGAGGAATTTAACTTCTTCATGGCAGTAATCTTCCCTGACAACGACCTTAAGATTTTTGACTACAACAGAGTAGTTAAGGACTTGAACGGTTTGTCATCAGCTGAATTCCTTGCTAAGGTTGAAGCTGCAGGATTTGCAGTTGAGAAGAAGGGCTCTGCAATCTATTATCCAGAGGGCAAGCACATCTTCGCAATGTACCTAGACAATGAGTGGTATAAGCTAACAGCAGGTCCAGCAATCATTCCGGATCATGTAATCGATTCCCTTGATGTTGCAGTACTTCAGAACAGCTTGCTTCATCCAATTCTAGGAATAGAAGATCCTCGTACTGATAAGAGAATCGACTTCGTCGGTGGAATCAGAGGTCTTGAGGAGCTAGAAAAGAGAACTAAGGAAGACATGAAGGTTGCTTTCGCAGTATATCCAGTTGATATCAGCGACCTGCTATCGGTAGCAGATGCTAACATGGTTATGCCGCCGAAATCGACTTGGTTTGAGCCGAAGCTGGGATCTGGCTTATTTGTTCACAAACTCTAGGCTTGTCTTTTTAGCCCGTGGCGTTGTTAGCTGCGCACTCCTTCGGTGCTCACGTACCTTGTGTACGCTCCGCTCCTCGGGTGCTTGCTGCCTAGCCACGAACTAAAAATCCGGCGCCTATATAATGCCTAGCAATGAATAATAAAAACTCTAAGGGCAATACTACCCTTAGAGTTTTTTTATTGGGGTGAGGCTATGGGAACAAGACGTGCTAGAGGGCTGCTGGTAGCCGGAATGATTTTGGCGATGCTGCTTGTAGGCAGACTTTTTTATATACAGGTAATGGGTCATGAGGACCTGTCCAAGGCTGCAGTAGGTCAGTACATTGTGCCTATTGAGGGCCTTGACTGCAGAGGCATAATCTATGACAGGAACATGGTTCCGCTGACAGGTGGAACAACCCAGTATTTTTATATCGTGCCGGCAGAGAGGATGGACAGCAATTTATCCTCTCTATTGTCATGCCTTGATGCAAGAAAGGTAGGCGGGAGGCAGGGTCAGTATCAGGTTTACAGAACAGAAACCTTCGACCAGGTTTTGAACGAGAGGCTCATCCAGCAGTATAACTCATACGGCTTTAGGTGTGCTGGCAGGTATTCGGACAACCAAATTGCTGCACACATTATTGGCTATATTAATAGTGACGAGCAAAAGGGTGTGGCAGGAATTGAGCTGATGAAGGACGATATACTTACAGGCATTGATAGGAGTCTTTGCTTATATGGAGATAGCAAGGGCAATATTCTCAAGGGATTCGAAATTACAACATCCATAGTCTCATCAGGTGTGGATATTGAAGGGCAGGGAGCGGATGGCGTAACTAATCATACCCTGAAGCCCAATACAGTAGTTACCACAATAGACTCTCGCATCCAGGCACTGGCGGAGAGAATCCTTGACCAAAGGAAGGTGCATGGGAGTGTGGTGGTACTCAAGACCAAGACAGGTGAAATACTGGCCTGTGCATCTACCCCAGCCTTCAATCCAAACAAGCTTGATGAGCATCTTGGGAATATGGGAGATGAGCTTATCAACAAGGCGACCCAAGGAGTCTACAGCCCTGGGTCCGTTTTTAAGATAATAGTTGCAGCGGCTGCTCTTGACAGCACCCTCTGCGACGAAAAGAAAACCTTTGAATGTAAGGGACATGTGACTATAAACGGAGTAACCTTGAAGTGCGAAACAGGAGGAGATGCTGGACATGGAACAATTAACATGGCCCAGGCACTGGCCCAGTCCTGCAACTGCTACTTTGCACAGCTTGGTCAGCTGCTGGGATCGGAAAAAATTATAGAGATGGCACAGAAGATGGGGCTGGGGAAGGCAACAATAGTTGGTTTCCCTGAGGAATCCTCTGGCGTGTTGCCAGAATACAGCGAAAGAATTTATAGCGGCTTGTCCAACCTTTCAATCGGTCAGGGAACCTTGGGTGTGACCCCTATGCAGGTTGCAAGGTTTACCAATATTATTGCTAACGACGGTCTTGATACAGGAGTTCATCTCATTGCGGGAGAAGCAGAAAAAAGCTTGCAGGTATGGGGCCATAGCCCCATGCCGGGACAGGGAGAAGCAGGGGAAATCATGGAACCTGTAGTAAGTCTAAAAACGTCCACCACCATAAGAACTATGATGGAGGACGTTATGTCAGAAGGAACAGGAAAAAGTGCCATAACTTATGCCCCCTGCGGAGGCAAAACTGGCTCTGCAGAGGCAAGCATCAGCGGAGTCAAGGTGATTCATGGCTGGTTTACAGGTTACTTTCCTGCAGAGAATCCCATGTACACCATAACCGTTTTTGTGGAAAAGGGTGGAAGTGGCAGCGGCTCAGCCCTGCCTATATTCACCCAGATTGTCAACGGCTGCTCAGATATTCTTTAGCTTTTCCTTAAGCTTGCCTAAAGCCTTCTTTTCAATTCTGGAAACATAGGAACGACTAATGCCAAGGCTAGCAGAGATTTCTCGTTGAGTCCTAGGACCGTAGCCATCAAGGCCGTAGCGTTTGATAATTACAACCTTTTCCCGAGGAGTAAGAACCTCGTCTAATGCCTTATGCAGCTTGCCAACCTGTATCTTGAGACTTATAGTATCAAGAACAGCATCAGGATCCGTTCCCAGAATATCATTAAAGCTAATCTCATTGCCGTCCTTGTCGATGCCAAGAGGCAGGCTCAAGGAAACCTCCTGCCGATTTTTCTTCGAGGTTCTTATGCTCATTAGTATTTCGTTTTCTATGCACTTGGCCGCATAGGTTGCCAGCCTTGTTGCACGAGTACTTCTATATGTGCCTACCGCCTTAATCAGGCCTATGGTCCCGATGGATATTAGATCGTCTTGACAGGTGCCCGGCCCAATATATTTCTTGGCAACGTGGGCCACCAATCGAAGGTTTCTCTCAATTAAAGTATTTCTCGCTTCCAGCTTTTCCGCTTCATTTCCTTCTTCAAGCTGCCGTACATAGCGGGCTTCTTCTTTTTCTGATAGTGGCAGTGGGAAAGAACTGCTCATTTATGTAACCCCCTCTTTAGACTAAAACATATGCAAAAAAAGGGGGAATCGTGCTTGCCCCTACCCAAAAGTGCTTGGTCCTTCTTAAGAAAGGGGGTTTCAATGCAGGGCGGGGGCATGGCTGGGCGTGACTATCTGCCTAGCTCGAAGCTCATGCAATCTGTACATTCAGTTTGTGTAGGGTTTGCTTCGTGAGTTGAAACAGTAATGTCTGCAAGAGAACAATAGTTGTCATCACCTGCGTGATATTTGCACTGCTCAACTGTGCACTTGATGCTTTCGTTAATATTTGCCATGATATGACCTCCTAGATAATATTTCCTAGTTATTATGCCCGTCTGCCAAGATTTTATTAATCCCTACTATTGTAT
>DATESI010000021.1:0-4754 GCA_035270905.1 Anaerovoracaceae bacterium | reverse complement strand
GTCTTCTTCTTATAGCATGTCCTTCTTCAGTCGGTCTTGAATCGATAACCTTGGTATCCGCGTTATCGCAATAAGGGCATCTCATATATTCTTCCTCCTAAATCACTATCCACTAGGGTAAACGACTATCAAGAACATTCTACTACATATTGTGTAATTTTGCCATAAAAAATTTAATATGTAGGCAATTCCACCAAAACCACATCGTCCCCCACAGTTCTCACATTCTCCCACCTAATAACGAAGTCCCTCTCGTTCTTACTAAACAGCCCCATGAACCCATGAGTCGCCGGAATAATTACTCCCTCAATAGTCCCCGTTTCAAGATTGACCTCGATATCATAAATAAATCCCAGACTCTTGCCGTCCACAATATTTATGACCTCCTTATTCTTAAGCTTATCCGTACTTATCATCTTGTCCTCCTCTCCTGCCCGCGTGCCTTCGCCGCCCCCGGCGCCAAAAACTCCAACCCCGCTACCCACTGCGCCCCGCGCATTTCCTTGTCCCTTTATTCTATGAAAAAAAGACGGTCCTTATGACCGTCTTTTGGGTTTTATGCCAGTTAATCCTGCCTGCAAGGCCTGCCGGCAGCTTGGGTTTTTGCTCTCGCCGCTAGCCTTCCCCTGTGTTCGCGGCGAATAATTATAATCTGTGTTATTATCACAGCAATTCCGCTCATCAGCACGAAAAGGTAGAAGCTGATTCCGCGGCTTAATATCATTGCGGAGCCAAGCACTCCCGCAGGGAAGAGTGTTCTAAAGAGTACCATGAAGCCGCCCTCGCTGACACCTACTGCTCCCGGAAGTGGAATAGATGATGAAGCTATGTATAGCACCGCCTGAAGTGCCAGTATTGTAACATATGAATATGTGTCAAGGCCAAAGGACTTATACACCATGAAAGGCACGCTGTGGAATGCTATCATTTGCAGGGTTGTAGTAATAAGCATCTTCCAAATCACCTTGGTATTCTGCTTGATAAACTGTGCTCCTGCCTGATATTTTTCTATAAACTGCTCTGCCTTAATCTCCAGCTTGTCTGCTTTCTTGATTTTTATCTTTTTGAGGAGCTTGACAATCCAGCCCACCAGCTTCATAGATACAGGTGGCGAAAACAGTGCCAAAAGTATTGCAACAAGTGCCAAAATATTTAGTCCTGCACCCAGTGCAATGAGTATTTTGATGCCCACGCCCTGAGACATGACGAAATCAAAGCTATATATGAAGGCTATAAGTGCCAATGATATATTGACGATTTGATAGCTGCCAACCTCTGCAAGAAGTGCTAGCCCTGAATGGGAAAGGCTCAGGTTGTCCTTCTTCATGTAATAAAGCTGCATAGGCTGTCCCCCTGATGCAGATGGCGTTACAGAGCTAAAGAAGAACCCTATAAGGGCATACTTGAAGCTCTTTCTATAGTTTGTGTCCTCTCCAAGGACCTTAAGTGCTCTGCCAATGTTAATTCCCTCACCTACGATAAATGCGAAGGCACAGCCAATTGCCGCCAATATGTACCACATATTAACGCCCGCAAGTGCTGCCCCAACATCTCCCATGTCGTTCTTAACGAATACAATATAGAAGGTCATCGCTATAAGCAATATGAAAATTGCACCGTTGATAATTAAACTCTTTTTACTACTCATCAAAAATATCCCCTATTGTTACAAACCTGAAGCCGCGACGTTTCCACATTGGAATTGCTCGCTCCAGCGCCTTGATGGTTCTGCCTGGTGCGTTGTTTTCTCCTCGCCCGTCGTGAAGACAAACCACATCATAAGGCTTCGTTCTCTTAATTAGCTTTTTAAAAATAATATCATCTGTTGTGTTCCCCTGCCAGTCCTCTGCCATCACATTCCAGAGAATTGGTTTAAGTCCGTACTCCCGTGCCTTGGCTATGTTGACCCTGTTGAATGTTCCCCATGCTGGTCTAAAGAATCTTGGGCTAATCCCAAGGTCTGTTAGAATATCCATGGATTTGTCAAAGGCATGCTTAGTATATTCCTCGTTCTCAAATAATGGACATTTGTGCTCGAAGGTATGAAGTGCCAGGGTATGTCCCTCTGCCTTCATTCTATCTATAATTTCCCTGTTTTCTCTTGCGAAGGTTGCAACAAGGAAAAAGGTTGCCTTAACGTCGTTCTCTTTGAGAATGTCTAGAAGCCTTACTGTATGCTGGCTTGGTCCATCGTCAAAGGTGAGACAGATAAATTTGGACTCGTCCTGATTGTCCTCTTGGCAAGGCGGCAGCTTCGCTGAGCCAGATGCAAGCTCCTTCTTAAGGTTAATGCCCCTCAATCTATATTTGGCTGTCAGCAGTAGGTTTGGTATTAGCATGCTACTGCCTCCAAGGATACATTATTAAGCACTGGTGAATGATCCTGCTGCCTGCGTAGCTTCCACATGTTCATAGCCATTACAGAGAGTCTTTCCTTGCTTGCAAGGAGGTTCTTCAGCTTGTCTAGGGTATTCTCCTTGTCGTTCCACTGGATTTCTCCGATTTTGTGGGACTCAATGAATGCCGCATTATTTACTTCCTGTTCAAGGAATGGCTTGATGGCGAAGATTGGTGTGCCGCTGTTGATGGCCTCGAACATTGTTATCCCGCCTGGCTTGGTTACAAGCACGTCTGCTTTCTTCATGTATTCATCAACTCTTTCGGTGTAACCTACCACGTTGATGTTCTTATATTTTTTTGAAAGGCTGTTATAAAGCTTTTCGTTAGTTCCTGTGATTATTGTTGTATCTAGGCTCTGTTCGTTATCTAACGCCGCAAGAAGCTCCTCTGCATTGGGGATAAGCCCTAGACCGCCACCCATAATGAGCACCTCAGAATTTTTCGTGCTCATTTTTTCCTCGATCCTCCCATGTTCTTGGGATTTAAGAAAAGCCGCTCTTACGGGAATTCCCCCAACTCTGATTTTGTCTGGGTTAATGCCCTTTTCTATGAGGCCATTTTTGACTTCTTCTGTTGCAACTACATAAAGGTCTGTGGAGTTTGCAATCCACTCTGAATTGCTGGAAATGTCAGTTATGTATGTAATGAGAGGAATCTTGTCTCCTGAATGTTCCTTGTAGGCACCGATGTACTGTGAGCACATAGGCAGGGTCGAAACTACAATGTCAGCATTGTGAAGTGTAAGCAGCTTGTGCATGTTGCGTGTAAACATCTTCTTGAAGGGTGCTGCCGTATACTTGCCGGTAGTTTTACAAATTACATTATAAAGGTCAGCTCTCCCGCTGACCAATTTTGCAAATCCTTTATATATGGATTGGCTCATATGGGGCGTCAGGTATTCCATAATGTCAACGATTTCAATATTGTTAACTCTCTCGTCACCCTCAAGCTGCTCTTTGACTGCAGCCGCTGCCTTGCAATGTCCTAATCCAAATTTTCCTGTTAAAATTAATACGTTCATGTGTCATTCCCCTTAATTACTTTCCTTATTTCTCGCTAGTTGTCTCAATTAATCTCTAGTCCCAATACCCCTATTCGAACAAAGATATTTTTTCTATAATTCCCCCAACTGTTTCTTTCGTGCTACACACCTTGTCAAACCAAAGAAGTGCGTAGGTTTCCTTGTATTTTGGTAGCTTCACTGTCAGTGGCCACATATGCTTCTCAATCATATCTGACTCACGTTCCGAAATCTCAAAGCTTGCCTTCGCATTGGCAAGTGCCTTCTTCGGGTGTGTGAATCCGTGCCAGTAGCCGCCTTCGTGACCGATGTTGTGCCAGTCGTAAAGGCAAAAGTCATGAAGCAGTCCTGCTCTTGCTGCCGCAGCGTAATCCAATCCGTGTTTCTTGCAATACTTGTATGTCATGTATGACACTCCCAAGCTGTGATGATAACAGCTTGTACTTCCGTGCTGCATGTACTCCTTCATGGATTTCACTCTTTCGTCGGCTGCAATTTCTTTGATTATCTTAACATATTCTCTATCAAGAATTTTCATTTTCGATGCCCCCATTGTGATTATGCCGCCTCGCTCAATTCTTCATATTCTGTGGTCTCGCCAAGTCTACGTTGCTTAAGCTCTCTGCAGCTCTTGAGTACAAAATCAAGTGTATATGTTGTAGTTAATGTTACTGCTAGGCATGCTGATATTTCATCAGGAATTCCTACGATAGCACCTTCCATGAATCCGTATATGTAGTTAACTACCAGTACTGCACCAAATCCCCATCCAATAGTGCTCTCTAGGCATATAATGCCTTGATAGTTAAGCGGCTTCTCGGAATAATCCCACCACAGCTTGCCAAATGTCTTAATCATGGCACGTCCAACTATGTATTCAAAGGCAGTCGCCCCCAACGCACCTATAATATATAGTGCTACGAAATGCCCTGTAAGCGGTGCCAGAACCTGATAGCCTGCCATCACTCCAAATCCGTATATGATACAAAAGGGAGTGCTTGCAAATCCCCTGTTTTCAAGCTTGCCTGTTTCTCTCTTAATTACTATGACCTCCATCACCCAGCCTAGGAAGCTGAATGCAAAGAAAAGATTGATCATGTCATAGTTCATCGATAATGCTCCAAAAATCATATTAAATACCCCTTCTCATCTTTTAATTTTTCTAAGTCTTTTGTATTAGACAGAATCTCTTTCTTCTTTTGACAATATTCACTATACCAAAGGTTTCTTACTTCCTTATTACACAAATATTAAGAATTTATTAACTTTGCCTTACATGAATGTAATGTAGGATTTATGTAAAGCTGACTTGACATATAATATACACCACCCT
>DATESI010000020.1:0-2667 GCA_035270905.1 Anaerovoracaceae bacterium | reverse complement strand
CATTTGGCTGCATCTCTAATCAGCGGATAATCATAGTTCCATCTTGATTTTTCTGCAACGTTTTCGTAATGCACATTGATGATACCTAGGTCATTGGCAATTCTCTGAAGACTGCAGTTCAAGCTCTTAACACAGTTTACACAATGGCAATCATGGTCCGAAAGAAGAAGCTCAACATTGATTCTTCTTACCTCTCTAACTCTTGGGCTGTTGGTCAAAATCTTCATGCCCTTTTCTACTGCAGTGTTGCAGGCTGTCAACAGCTTTTCTGTGCCTACCTTTTCTACAAGGCAAACTCTGCAAGCCCCTATATCATTGATGTCCTTCAAGTAACACAAATGCGGTATTTTGATACCCACGCTTTGTGCGGCTTCTAGGATTGTAGTCCCTTCTGGAACATTTACTTCTTGTTTATCTATTGTTAAATTAATCATCTTTACCATTTCGATTCTCTACCTCCTCTGAAGGATCCGAAGCCGTGATAATCGCAGCGTAAGCATCTAAGTGCTTCCTGTAATGCTTCTTCATCACTCATTGCGATTTCAACCTCGTTGAAGTCAACTCCTCTTTCGGTAGCATATCTTTCCTTTAGTTCAACTCTACCACAAGGCTTCTTGTCTATTGTCAGAGGCTTAGGAATTTGAATATCTACCTCCATCTCATGATGATAGCCAAGATATGTATCAATGTTTGCAGCTGCAACCTTACCTGCTGCAATAGCCTTAATAACTGTTGAAGGTCCTGTTACACAATCTCCTCCGGCGTATACGCCCTCAGTATTTTCAACTATGCTGGCACTTGTAGTTCTGACGTTGCCTCCGAATACAGGTATTCCATATGCCTCGAAGAACTTAATATCTGTCGCCTGTCCAATTGCGGAGATAATGATATCGCAAGGAATCTTTTCTTCCTCAGCAGATGCATCTATCGGTCTTGGTCTGCCACTTTCATCAGCCTCGCCTACGATTTGAGGTTTAGCCCAAATAGCCTTAACTGAACCTGATTTGTTAACCTGAATTTTGGAAGGTGCCTTAAGCTGAACTAATGTACAGCCCTCTGCTATTGCTCCATCAACCTCGTCAGGAAGTGCAGTCATATCCTGTTTTCTTCTTCTATAGAGAATCTTAACCTCTGATGCGCCAAGTCTTTTGGCTGTTCTTGATACGTCCATGGCAACATTACCACCGCCGATTACAACTACGGACTTGCCCTCGAAGTTTGGCATTGCATCATCACCGATTCCGCGAAGCATTTCTACTGCCGCAATGACTCCCTTACCATATTCTCCTAGAATGTTCAGTGGTTTGAAGTTATGTGAGCCGATTGAGATATATACTGCATCGTAGTTATCCTTGATTTCTTGGATTGTATCCTGAGAGTCAACATCGCAGTCAAGCTTAACCTCAACTCCAGTAGAAAGAATGGCATCGATATCCCATTGCAGTCTTTCTCTAGGCAAACGATAGTTTGGAATTCCGTATCTCAGCATTCCGCCAAGCTGTGCCCTCTTTTCGAATACTGTAACCTCATGTCCCATAATTGACAGGAAGTAAGCAGCTGATAGTCCACCAGGACCACCACCGATAACTGCGATTTTCTTGCCTGTATGGTCCATCTTCTTTGGAACAGAAACAAATCCGCAGTGATCCACTGCATATCTTTTTAGTGCTCTAATATTAACTGGTGCGTCTATTAATGTTCTTCTGCACTTGCCCTCGCAAGGGTGCTCGCAAATGAATGCACATACTGTTGGGAACGGATTATCCTTCCTGATTAATCTTACCGCATCATCATATCTATCCTCAGCAATAAGTGAAATATATCCCGGAATATCAACTCCAGCAGGACAGCTTCCAACACACGGAATTGATTCTCTTTCTTTGATAATGTCCTCTGTGCAATGTCTATGTAATATATGTGATTCGTAGTCATCTCGGAAGCCCTTAAGTCCCCTAAGCACCATGTTAGCAGCCTCTGTACCTATGGCACAGTCAGCTGACAGACTGATTGCTCTGGCTGTCTTTTCGATATTGTCCAAAATCTTAAAATCAACGTCCTTGTCCAGGTTTAGTACATCCTCAATCATGTTTTGAAGCTGTGCTAGTCCAACTCTGCACGGAACGCATTTGCCACAGCTCTGTGCGTGGCACAAACGCAAAAAGGAAGCTGCCATGTCAACAGGGCACTGTCCATATGGACTGGAAATAATTCTTCTTTCCAGGTCCTTGTACAGCCCTTCAACAGCTAGCTCCCCTTCACCCTTCGACTTTATATACAGTCTGTTCATGTTTACTTTTTACCTCCAATAAGCGAATATAACTTATGCTTCTATCTGCATTATTTCTACAAAAAAATCTATGCTCCTATATTATACAATACGGGAGCATGATTAAAAAGATTATTTTCGCTATAATTGTGTTTTTTTTCACAAACAATAGTGTGATTTATATTAAATAAAGTATGGTTTGCCGTTATAAGCTCTTCTTACCGCCTGGCGGGCTTCCTCGCTGCCAACCTCGAAGACCATTGGAATGTTTATTCCGCCCTGCACAAGCCTGATTACCTCTGGCAAAAGCTCCGCCTCCTTGACGCCCTCTGCCTTGAGATTTACCTTTATCAAATCCATCTTTTCCTTTTTTTCAAGCATTGCCTGCTTAGCAACAAATC
>DATESI010000019.1:0-9039 GCA_035270905.1 Anaerovoracaceae bacterium | reverse complement strand
ATTTTATCTGTGCTTCTTCTAGCGTTGATCGCTAGCACAAGCAACATATTTGCTGACAGCACCACCGATGGTTTTTCCAGTGGAACAATTATCGTACTTATATCTTCAGCCAATAGCGTTAGAGGCACAGCATCCCTTACTGCAAGCAAGACATCCTGCACAGAAGGTGAGAGTGTTACCTTTACAGTTGCAAAGGCAAGTGCATCGGCTAGCTTTGTCGGTGGAACATCTACCCACAATTTGAATGCAACTTATAAATATGATAATGCTGTAAACAAGAAAATTTTCATTAATGGTACAGAGTATATAGGAGGAAGCTATACTAAGAAGTTTACTTCTAAGGGAACCTACAACGTGCGAGGCAAACTAACCCTGAGATATAAGACAACAGATGCAAAGGTACGTACAGGATTCCCCAGATACTTTTATAAGACAATATACTCGTCATATAAGACAGTGACTGTCAAGGCCGTACCCGTAAACAATCCACCTGCTATAGTATCGTCCTATATTTCTATTGGAGGCAACAGAACCACTGCTTCGCTATATAACAATACAGACTCAGTCAGATTCTGTGCAGACTTTAAGGATATAGATGGAGATACCATTACACCTTCAAGTGGACCACTGAAGCGAGATGGAGTAACCATGTATGATGGTGTGTCCCATTCTTCTTTATCTTCTACAACGGGAGTTGCAAGAACAAGAGGCCCATACAGCAATATGAAGCGTGGAACATGGTCCATAGTATGGAGTGTAACTGACGGCAAGAAGAGTGCATCGAATTCATTCAGCAAGGTAGTTCATAATAGGGCACCAGTTATTACATCATGCTCCGCATCGCCTACTACCGTTGATGAGGGAGGGTCAGTGACATTCAGGGCTACGGCAACAGATGCTGACGGTGATAGCATAGATTCCTTGAGACTATACGTTAACAACAGTAGTGGTAGCAAGGTGTATCCAGCATCAGCAAACTTCAAGTATGTTGCTCAGAATTACAGTAGTGGAACCCAAAAGACAATAACTCTCGATACAGATACTATGGGACTGAAAGGGGGAACATATACAGCCTGCCTATATGCTGTTGACGGATATGATGGCTCGACTAAGAGTGGAACTCAAACTGTAAGCTTTACGGTAAGAGGCTCTGACGGACCTAAGATAGTTGAAACATACACCAAGATTAACGACGTTAGAACAACCACTGCCCTATACAATAACACTACTGGCATCAAGCTATGTGCTTCCATAAAGGGCAAGGCAGACAAAATTACTACCAGTGATATTACAGTTAACGGCACTACCAAATATGAGAATGCAACCCACAGTACCATTGATTCCACCATAACAGCGGAAAGATACAGAGGTACATATAATAATCCTGTTAGGGGAACATGGTCACTTACATGGCGGGCATATCTAGGAAGCAAGTCGGACAGTAAGACTCACAGCAGAGAGGTAAGAAACAGGGCACCAGTGATTTCATCATATAGTGTGTCGCCAACCTCACCGACTACCCAGGACACTATCAGCATAAGAGTTACACCTCTTGATCCCGATATGGATGACATTAGGTCGGTTAATGCCGATGTAATCAAGAATTCAACAGGTGAGGAATGGGGGTTTTTCACTGGTGGAAGAACCAAACCAGGGGTGCAGCAAACTATAACCATAGAACCAGGGACCTTAAGCCAAGGAACCTATACAGCTAAGATATACGCAAGTGACGACTTTGACGGTACTGAGAGCGAGCCAGTTTCCATTACCGTTACGGTAGGTGAGGCAGCCACGCCGACACCTTCAAGGCCTGTAACTCCGACTCCACCTGTATCGCCAGAGCCTGTGGAACCAAACCCGCCAATAAGCCCTAGCATTACAGGAGAAATTACGGGAGCGAGAGTTTACCATACAGACCTTTGGGACGGACATCGCAAGGCATTTAATAGATTTTACTTCGGAGGTGATTTTGAGAGCCAATGCAGCTTTGCAGATTACGCAGCCCAAGGCTCGCCGAGAAAGCGAGGAACCAACATCTTTTGGTCGGGAGAAAGGTTTATGGTTGAGGCTAAGACCGCAGATACTGCCAAGGTGGAGAGAGTAAAGGTAAGCATTGAAGGCACAACATATTCAGCAGATTTGACCCTTGAGGGAGGCAAGGGAGATAAATGGAAGGGCTCCATATTTGATAGGACAATGGTGGGCAAATGGGGTCAGCAAAGGCCTGAGATTTTGGAGTTTGTATTTACAGCTTACTATACTGGTGGAAGCAGCGTGACCCAAAGGGTCGAAGTTATAGTTGACAGTACCATTAATTATTGGGATTTACACAGAAAGGAATAGAGAAAATGAGTATTAAAAAAAAGGGAATAATCATAGCCGTGGTTGTAGCAGTAGTAGTTACAACCATTGCGGCAGGAAGTATTTTGATTGAAAAATTTGGAGAGGCAGATGAGCCCGTAAAAACAGTATTAGTATCAACAGACGCCGAGGGCAAGGAGACTCTCATTGAGGACAGGAACATGAACGGCTTGGCTGACTGGGAACAGGTTGCTAAGAACCTTGCCAAATGTGTTGGACTTGAGGAGAACATCGACTACGAGACATACACCGGCAAAGAGGCAAGCAAATACTACTCAAAGCGATACAACGAAATCCGCGAAAGGGAAAATGCAGAGCGAAAGAAGGACTTACAAATTAGCAGAATTAAGAAGTTCTCTCATAGCTTCCTCCTCATGTCACTTAACTTTATTGAGGAAACGGGAGATGCCATTGCCACTGCATTTTATGCAGACGTGATTACTGACCACAAGGGAACAAGGTTTGCGGAGAAGTATGGATACAGTCAAAGAGGAGAGGCAGAGCGATATATTCAATACAGGCTTATTGAGGAGGCAGGCAACTGGGTTATTGATGAGGAAAGGATTATACAATGAGTAGGAACAAGAGAATTATAGGGCTGGTGCTTATTGTTGTAAGCGTATGTGCCATGGTTGCATGGGAAAAGTGGGGAAGACAAAATCTCATGTATGACGAAATTTTAGTTGTAAATGAGGACACTGAAAAGGGACAAATCATTACAGAACAAATGCTTGGAACAGTTCGAGTGGAAAGTCCCATCGACGGTTCGTTACGCGAGGGTGATTATGAGAGCATCTTAGGCAAGGAAACAGTTCAATTCATTAAGAGGGGAACGCCTATATTCGACAGGTATTTTGAGGATCCAGCCCTTGTTGCGGGAGAGGATTCTAACGAATATATAATGGCAATACCCAACAGCTGGCTTGAATCATATCCACAGACCCTAAGACGCGGCGATAAGGCATACTTTTATGGCAGCGGCAAATTTATAACTTCTGCAGTGGTTGCCTTCGCTAAGGACGGGACCAGTCAAGAGGTTGTGTCTAAGGACGATGACCGCCTGGCGGCATCATCAACAGTAAGCTTAATCGAGGTTGTCATAAACGATTTTCAGGCTAAGCAGCTTGCTGGTATTGCCGAGAGTGGCACCAAGCTGGTGATTCTTTATAACTAGGAGGTAAAACATATGGAAAGAGTATTTGTATTCTTTGGAGGAGATACCCAGGTTGGTACTACAATGATTGCTCAATCAGTTGCCGAAGTACTTGGCAAGATGGGCAAGTCGGTTTTGCTGGTTCTTGCAGGCAGCGAGTATGGAACTGATTATATTAACGCTAACCTTGATATGTCCCTAGATGATATTAAAAGCAATATAGCAAGCAATCAGCTTCGAGTTGAGGATGTTAAGGGGATAATGTATGAGCATAATGACGTGATGGTACTTCCTGGAATCAAGAACATTACAACCATCAAGTATTACAGCACAGACGACATGGCGATTCTGCTTAGCCCATTAGAAAAGGCCTATGATTATATAATCGTAGACGCGGGCAGTAACATTCAATTTGGATTGACAGTTTCTGCTCTGAAGCACGCCGGAAGAAGATATTATGTGGTTACCCAGCAGGAAAAGTGTCTCAGAAGATTTAAGAATCTTTATGAAACGGTGCTCAATCCTCTTGGATACTGCGGCAAGCTGATTATAAACAAATTCAATAACAACATGGCATTCTATACCCAAAGGCAGGTGGAGGAGGTACTTGGTATCATTGATTCTACAGGGCATGATGCCTTTGGAGAATCAATTGCTGTTAACTATGTGGAATATGGGTGGCAGGCAGAGGCCGATAGAGTCACCCTCCTCAAGTACAGCAGATTTGCTGAAGGAATAAATCAGATTGCAATGGATATTTGTGGAGAAAAACAGGTAATGCCTACGAAAAAAGCATTGTTTAAGAGGTAGCATGATGGCAAAGGAATTTTATATTGATAAGTTTTTGGACGAGAGTCTATATAGGCAGGAGGATAAGCCCCACGACAATGAGGAGGACTTCCAAGATGTATGCAAAATGGTTGAGGAGGTGTTCAACAAGGAGTGGGAGGAAACAGATGATGCTTCTAAAAATAGAAAGCTGGAAAGAGAAAAAAGAGCCATCATCGGTTACGAGAGCGAGTCCAACTATTACAGAGAAAAGATTAAGGAAATCCTGCGACAAAAAAAGCTGATGGACAAGTGGTATCCAACCTGGTACCCAAACCTATGCGAAGCAGTTTTTTGCGAGGTATATGGTCTTGCTGGTCTTGCACCCTGGGCGTATGACATGACAAAGGAATATATGCAGTCATCATCTGCCAAGCTTATTGGAGAAAGACTCTATTGCCTCATAGATGGTAAGGCTACTTTGCAGCCGCAAAGAATAAGCCGAAGAAGGAGAGAACAGCTCAAGAGAACCCTTTTGCTGGAGTCACCCTACGAAAGACTTCAATATGGGTTTCACGAGGTATACTTGCACAACGGCATACGAATAACCATTTTTTCAGGTGATAGAACCAAGGACAATGAGGACGTTATGGTCTTTAGAAAGTATATTCTCAAGGAGCTAACCTTCCAGCAGCTGGCGGCACTTGAAACAATACCCGAGGAGGCCATTCCTATGTTTCGTGCAATGATAGCCATAGGCTACAATGTGATTTTTGCTGGGCAGGTAAGGTCTGGCAAGACAACATTTATGCAGACCTGGCAGAGGTATGAGGATCCAACCCTTGAGGGCCTTGCAATAGCCACGGACCCAGAAACTCCTTGGCATAGAATAATGCCTGATGTTCCAATTATGCAGCTCGTAGCTGACGGAAGCGATTTGGACAAGATAATTAAGTCCCTCCTAAGGGGAGACAATGACTATGTTTTGCTAGAGGAAATGAGAGATGCTACAGCTTTTAAGACTGCACTCGACATTACATCTACCGGAACGCAAAGGAGCAAATGCACTATTCACGACTCTAGTGCAGTCAACATTCCTTACAAGATGGCAACTCAAATATTGTCAAAGTATGGAGGAGATTTGAACAGTATTATTGCTCAGGTGTTCAAGAACTACAACTACGTCTTTGAGTTTGCACAGGAGGAAGACGATAAGTCCATGAAGAAGCTTGTTGGAATTGTGGAATACCGGTATGAGGCAGAGCATGATAGGGTGTCAGTCCATAGGATATGTAGATATGAGTATGAGTCTGGTAAATGGACTTGGAATTGGGACATTGGAGATGACAAGAGAACCTTGGGAGGCAAGTATCCAGATCAGTTAAAAATATTTGACGATACATTGAAGGCCCTAGCAAGGGATAATCCAATGGCCGGAAGTGGAGTTGTAATTCCTGCATATTACAAATCATCAAAAGAAGGAGGTGATCAGCGATGATAGAAACAGCTTGCATATATGCAGTATTTTTTGCAGGAGTATTCTTGCTGGAATTTGACCTATTTGGCGATATATTCATGGCGGCAAAAAACAGAATTCGAATGAGAAGGCATTTTGAGAGTGGGCGTGATAGTTTGACTAATCAACGGGGCATTATGTCTCATGTCAACATTTTGCTCATGGCTACAACAGGGCAGAAGGGGAGAAATGCGGTTAATACCTTTATCTTCGTATCAGCTATCATTGGAATTGGAGTTTATTTTATATTGCAATTCCTTGTGCCAATGGGTATTGCACTTCTGGCAGCTACAGTGGGAGCGTTGCTTCCATATGGAATTCTTAGGACAAGACTGCAACGGATTAGAGTTAAGGGGTCACGAGAGGGAGATATTCTGGTTACAGAGCTACTGAACAATTACAAGATAAATTATTACAACATGAAGGAAGCTGTTGAGGTAACCGCAACAACCATGGAAAACGCACCTCATTGCAAAAGATTGCTTTTGGATGTAGCCAAGGGATTCAACAAGGCGGCCACCAAGGAGGATTTCAAAGGGATTTTGGATGTGTTCAGGTATTCCCTAGATACTTCATGGGGCAATGTTCTTGCCACCAATATTTACTTCGCACAGGTGCTAGGGATCAAGGTGACTAATTCATTATCAGACCTGGTGGAAAGCATCTCACAGAGCAGAAGGGTGGGAGAGTTTTCTAAGAGGGAAAACAATGAAGCACAATTAATGCTGAGGTACCTGGCACCTATTTGTTTCCTGTTGACAATTCTTGGGGCTTGCAAATTCTTTGGATTTACATTTCAAAAGTATTGCACATATCAATTCGGCACGCCCACAGGGCTTTCCTGGTTCATAGGAATTATTCTATTCTATATTGCTGGAGTGCTTGTCAACGAGTTTCTTTCAAAGAAAAAGATGGATCTATAGAGGTGGCGTACATGGAAAAATATATTTTGTTATTGCTTGAGGTTGGACTCATTGCAGGTGTGTATTTATTATTTCTGCATGATAGCAACAGGCAAAAAATAAGGGGTTCGATGCTGGGTATTTCCAGGGGAATAGCAAGGTCGGCCCTATCGCGAATGGAAAACATCCCAGGGGCAAATCCGGGTGAGGAAGATTTTTTTGCACGACTAACCCAAGGGTTTACAAGGGATAAATATGAAAAGGAGGTTTGGAGCAGTTGTATAACATTAAAGAATTTATCGATAGTACAAGAAGAGATACCAATGTCCGCAGATTTTATGCTGGAGCAACTAATGGCAAACGCAGGGATACTTAGACCAATATATGCGGAGATTTTGTCGGCATATAGAGGTGGACAAACCAAGGATGCCTTTGACATCTTCGCAAGGCGTGTTCCCACCAAGTCGGCACGAATATTCGGTGGAATACTTAGCAAGCTGGAGCAAATCAATCCGGCGGAGCTTATGGAGCAAATGTGCTCCTTTCAGGAAACTATCTCAGCAGAGAGAATAACAATGGCCATGAAGCAGGCAGAAAAAAACAGTATAATAGTCACAATGCTTGCCATGGCAACAATATTTTGTCTGCTACTGAACTTCGCCATAGTTGTAGTATTTATGGACACAATGGCGGTTCTTGGACAAATGTTTTGAAATAAAAGGAAAATAAAAAACACATTGATTTTAGTGCCCAGCAATGGGGTGAAGCATTGCAGAAGGAGAAGAGATGAAAAACTTAATTATAATAATCGGAACAATTTTACTTGGAGCAGTTATCGTTAATACAATGGTTCTAGGGTCAGGAGATAATTCTCTCAAGACTGCAGCCAGCAAGGTTGTGGGACAGGGAATAGCAAGTGTGAACTCATTAACCATTGATACCACTAAGTAAGAGCCATGAAGGATTTAATAATAATAATCGGGACTATTGTGCTTGCCTGCATTATTTTTGGATTTATTGCAGGAGACACAGGTAGTCTTAGGAGTGCATCAAAGGATGCAATGGTGGATAGCATAAGTATCTTTGCTCAATAAGGGGAGACGAACATGAAAAATTTAATTACATCTATTGCATGTATTACTATACTGCTTGTGTTCGTGCTACAATTTGCAACTAATCAGGTGACATATAATCACCTTTGATCTGTTGATAAGGCAGTGAACAGTTTCAAGGAGGTTTGCAAGCAGGAGGGATGCATCGGAGAAGTGAATTCCAAGAAACTAGCAGAACAGCTAGTGGCAATTTTGGGGTGTGGTGCTCAGTCAATATCGGTCACAGGGACTACAGAGAAGCAACTAAGGGGTGAAAGAATTCATTATGTTATACAGGTGCCTATTGAGAACCTTATTGCGGCAAGTGGGTTTTGGAATATTTCCTCTGACAAGAACAGAATGACCTATAAGATTGATAACTATACAACCAGTGAGTACATAGATAGGGGCGTTGGGGCAACATGAAGAACCTGATAATAACAATAGGCTCACTCATTCTAATGACCACAATCATATATTTTCAGATTGATTGTAATGAGATGATTCGTTACAAGCAGCAGCTCAAATTCGCCGCAGATGAGGCGGCAGCAACTGCCTCGGTATGTATTGACATGGATAGCTTTGGTGAAGGACTGCACGTATATGATGATGCCACCGCTGTAGTTAAGGCAAAGGAAATCATAGAGCTAAATCTTGCCTCAAAGGCTGTAACCTTTGACATTTCATTTGTTGATGACAGTCATGTTCTACGCCAATACTCACATAAGGGAGAACTACTCAATCAGGAACCCAAGGAAGGGGTCAGACCAAGTGTGACGGTGAAGATTAACGGAGGCAAACCAGTATTTCGTCTAGCATTTTTGAATCCCCAGATGGACCTGATAGAAAAATCAAACTACGAGTATGTCGGGTATTGATACAAAACGCTTGACATACGTACGATACGTATTATAATAAAGGAAAGATAAAATGAGAGACAAAGATTTGCTTAAGCTTTTGATACGGAACGGGTGGCAATTAAAGCGAGTAGGGCTTAAATGAACACGGAATTGAAAAAAAGGAGGCATGTGATGCTGTTTGTATATCCCGCAATTTTTCATAAGGAAAACGAATCATATTGGGTTGAATTCCCTGATCTTGTAGGTTGTCAAACATATGGGAGCACATTAAATGAGACCATGGAGTTTGCTCAAGAGGCACTGGCTGCCTATGTTATGACGCTCTTAGATGATGGCACAGATATTCCGGCACCGTCGGAACTAACTGATATAAGCACAGAGAAAGAAT
>DATESI010000018.1:0-2901 GCA_035270905.1 Anaerovoracaceae bacterium | reverse complement strand
TTATTGAACCGATTTGGGTTCGAACGCCGTAGAGGCCTTGCCCTCTCCGCACGCCCTCACCCCGAAACACCGGACCCAGGGCCTAGGCGGAGCCTAGTTTGGCAGGTTTGTCCGGGGCCCTGGGGACTTTCCTACAGCTGGTACTTTTTCTTCTTGCGAACAAGCTGAGTTTGGCTTATTCCAACGGCCTTGGCCACCTTACGGGTTGAGCCGTATTTTTCGCAGGCGTATCTAAGTATGTTCTTTTCGAAGTTGTCTACCATTTGTTCTAGGTTCATTGCCTGATCATCGTCTATGGCTGTTTGGGCGTCTTTCTCGGCTCCTGGCTCAAGGCCTGTCTGGTCGAATATCTCGGTATGGAGCTCTTTCATTACGTCAAGTAGTGTGATGTTTTCGCTCTTGGATGCTATCATCAGCCTTTGAACCACGTTCTCCAGCTCTCTGATGTTGCCGGACCACTCGCACTGCTTCATGTAATCTAGGGCATCCTCCTCGATTCCGCGTTTGATGCCGAATTTCTCGCTGTAAATCTTGAGAAAATGTCTAACGAGGGCTGGGATATCGCCTGTTCGCTCGGACAGGTTGGGAACTCTAATTCGTACGACATTGAGTCTGTAATAAAGGTCTCGTCTGAACTTGTCCTCTTCGATGAAGTCCTCTAGCTCTCTGTTGGTGGCGGAAAGGATTCGCACGTTGGTCTTAACGGGCACGGTGCCGCCCACTCTGAAGAATTCTCCATCCTGAATTACTCTAAGAAGCTTGGCCTGCATGTCTAGGGAAAGCTCGCCGATTTCGTCTAGGAAAATAACTCCGTTGTCTGCCAGCTCGAAGTACCCCTTCTTGCCTGAGCTGCTCGCCCCGGTGAAGGAGCCTCGCTCGTAGCCGAAGAACTCGGATTCAATCAGGGTCGGGGAGATTGATGCACAGTTCACCTTGATGAATGGATGCATTTTGCGGGCACTGTTTTTTTGGATTATATTGACCACCTTCTCCTTGCCGACGCCTGTATCTCCTGTAATGAGCACGTTGCAATCGTACTTGGAAACCATGAGTACTTCGTCAAGAACTGTTGCCATTGCACGGCTTTCGCATACGAAATCTTCCAGCATCTTGGTCTTTCGCTGGCCTGAGGCTTCCTGAAGTCTAGTTGCTCTATTGATTGGGTATGATGGGTCGTCATCGATTTTGATATTGTCTGCTGTTGCATCTTTGAAGTAAGGTGTCAGCTCTCGCACCAGCTCTATATCGAACTCGTCATATGCCTCAAGGTATCCGTCGGCGCACCTGATGTCAAGCTGTCTGGAGATGGACTCGGTTATGTAAAGTGCGATGTTATAGTTGTTAATCAGGTTGGCGAATACTACTGTTCCGCCAGACTTGGTCGCCAAAATATTGATTGTCTCGGCACCTGGAATGTCTGCGCAGTTGACGGAAATATCAAAGAGGGAATCTGCGTTTAGGCGGTTGAGGCAATCCATAGGCTTCAAAATGTCCACGTAATGTATCTCGCTAAAAACCTTGGAAATCAGCTCGTCCACCGATTTACCCTTGGCTATCATGTCTGTCTTTTTGTCTAATAAGCAGACTATCTCCGCATCGCCCATTGCAACCTTTTTGATTGCATATCCGAAGAGGAGATTTATCATAAGGTTGTTGCCTACAACCAGGAATTTTTTCTTGCCTACTGCTGTGCTGCTTATACGATAAAGGGTTCCGGACTCGTTAAATGTCAGCAGAAGCAGGTTAATCGGTGCATTCCCTGGCTTCCTTACTAGGGGAACCTGGGAGTAAAGGATTGCATATCCCTCAACCTCGATTTGTCCGAAGGCCTTATCTATGGAAGTTATTCTGGAAATATAAATGGGAACTGATGCAAGGGATGCATTGCAGATAACCTCATCTCCCACCTTCCAGCCTTTTTTGTTGTCGTAGTCCTTGCCGATTTCCTCTACTACCCCATAAAAAAGTCCGCCGGTGTCTGTCACCGGGTTGTGAAGCTTGCCTCGCCTGATGACGATATCCATGATTTTTTGCTTCATCTTTTCCTCGTTGTTGTTGGATTCTACGCAAATCTGCTTGTAGCTGGTGGTCTCAAGATGAATGGTCTTGATTGCCACCTTGATTTCCTCTGAGGAAATTATTCTATTGTTATCCAGTCGCCATGCGGATGTTGGCAGTACGTGCTGGGGTTCTAATACTCTATTTGTTCCATATAGCTGTGTCATTTTCAGTTCGCTCCTTTTTTGTGCGAACCTAAATCGGTTCATTAGTTACGGTATTTCAATGATAACTCATTGGCACGTTTTTTGCAATTCTTATTTACATCTGACTCAAACAAAGATATAATGTTAGATGTCAATAAAATTAAATTATTTATAAATTAAAGGAGAAATTAAAATGGAAGAGAAGAAAGTAACATCATTGATCAGATTAAGAATGTCAGCTAAGGACGCTCATTACGGTGGAAACCTAGTTGATGGAGCACATATGGTTCACTTATTTGGTGACGTAGCTACAGAGTTATTAATTAAGTTAGACGGAGACGAAGGTCTTTTCTGTGCTTATGACAATATCGAATTCTTAGCACCTATATTCGCTGGCGACTATATCGAAGCTTACGGCGAAATCACTAAGATTGGTAACACTTCAAGAAAGATGAGCTTTGAAGCTAGAAGAGTTGTAAAGGCTAGAACTGACATCAGTGCATCAGCTGCTGATTTCCTTGAAGAGCCTGTAATCGTTTGCAGAGCTACAGGAACTTGCGTAACTCCAAAAGAATCAAAGAGAAAATAGTTACATAGGGTAATTATTAAAGGTAATTATTAAAGGGCATTCCCAATTGGGAACGCCCTCAGACTGTAGACAAAGCCTCGGGCTCCGATGGAGTTTCCGGGGTTTTTC
>DATESI010000017.1:0-3004 GCA_035270905.1 Anaerovoracaceae bacterium | reverse complement strand
TTTGACATGGAATCGGGTAACCCCGATAAACAGAGAACAACTAAAAAAACAAGATATCCCTATCTTGACTTGAGATAAAGCCAGAGCTGGCATGCGTGACCTTCCAAACCATTATTGGCAAGCGAGCGAAACCCATGCTGACCATTAGACGCGAATTTCTCAAGAAAAAAGGGAAATACGCGAAAGTGAGGTTAGCAAAATGGACAACAAGGTAATTGACCTAGAACTGGCAATCGAGGAATCACTAGAAAAAATTCTTGAATTGCTTGAGGAAAAGAAGTACTTCATGGCACGAGATGAGTTGCTAAAGTACAATGCTGTTGACATTGCAGAAATGCTAGAGGAAGTAACAGAGGAAACGGATATTCAAATGACTATCATTCTCTTCAGGCTGCTTCCAAAGGATGTTTCGGTAGATGTATTCTCCTACCTGCCATCAGATGATCAGGTAGAAATCGTTAACGGCATAACAGATAAAGAAATCACATACATCATTCAGGAACTGGACTTCGACGATAAGATCGACATCTTGGAGGAGCTTCCTGCCAATGTTGTAGACAAGATTTTGGAAAAAACACCCAAAAACGAGCGCAAGCTTATCAATACATTTTTGAATTATCCTGACACCTGTGCAGGAAGCTTGATGACTCCTGACTACATCAGCCTTCAAAAGGATATGACAGTTGCTGAGGCAATGGCATATATCAAGAAGGAGGGAATGGATGCGGAGACAATCTACACCTGCTATGTTAAGGATCAGGGTCGTAAGCTTATAGGTATTGTATCCTTAAGTACATTGGTAGTGGCAGACGACGAGAGATACATTAAGGATATAATGAGGACAGACTATGTCTTCGAAAACGTATACGATGACCAAGAGGAAGTAGCTGAGGACTTCAAAAAGTATGGTTTCCTGGCTATCCCTATTGTTGATAATGAGCATAGACTTGTAGGTATTGTTACAGTCGATGATATCCTGGATGTCATGGAAGAAGAGGCAACAGAGGATATGGAAAGAATGGCCGGAGTCATGGACTTCGACAATTCCGACAAGGACTATCTGGACATTTCAGTTTGGAAGCATGTACTTAACAGACTTCCGTGGCTGGTTATTCTAATGCTTTCATATATAGTGACAGGTGGAATAATCACCAGCTTTGAGGGAATGCTATCAGATGTAATCTGTCTAGTTGCATACATGCCAATGCTTATGGGTACAGGCGGTAACACTGGCTCCCAGGCGGCAACACTTATCATCCGTGGACTTGCAACAGACGAAGTAGATACATCAGATGTTTGGAAGATACTGTGGAAGGAATTTAGAGTAGGACTGGTAATTGGAGTTATTTTAAGTGCACTTAATTTTGCAAGAATTTGCTGGATGGATAGTCGCGGCGTAATGATTGCCTTAACAGTTTGCCTTGCAATGCTGTTAATCGTAGTAGTTGCTAAGATTCTAGGCAGCATGATTCCATTGCTTGCTAAGGCATGCAAGATTGACCCTGCATTGGTTGCAAACCCGGCAATTTCGTCAATCTCAGACATGGTTTCTTGCATAGCATATTTCCTAATGGCAACATGGCTACTTGGAATATAAGGGAGAAAAATTTTATGCAAATTAAGGGTTTAATTACTAAGGAATTTGTTAATACTGTAATATGTAAGCGCCCCGAGGACGTACATAAAGGTGACTGCGGGAAGCTGCTTATTGTTGCGGGCTCAAAGGGAATGGCAGGCGCCGCCGTTCTCGCATCGAGAGCTGCAATGAAAACAGGCAGTGGATTGGTGAAGGTTTGTATAGAAGAAGAACTTTTTCCAATCATTCAGATTTCTGTACCGGAGGTCATTTGTACTACTTGGAGCGACATCAAAACCAAAACAATGCAGGACCTTGATAACTACGATGCAATCGCAGTGGGTCCAGGGATGGGAGATGGTGAGCGCACAAAGAACATTTTAACAGATTTACTAAATTCATATACCGGCAAGCTAATCATCGATGCTGACGGACTTAACGTAATAGCCAAATACAATTTGTTTGAAGAGGTCAAGAATACCAAGGCAAGTGTTATTATTTCTCCACATGTTGGAGAGGCAAGGAGACTTCTTAAGCTGGGCTCTCGCAATGACAAAAATGCAGATGGCAAGAGTAAGCTGACCCAAACAGGAATTGCTCTACCTCTGACGAGAGCTCTAAATGCAGTGGTCATAGTAAAAGGCCCTGGCACATTGGTTGCCATAGATGAGGAAGATGCATATACTAATACTACGGGGAATCCTGGAATGGCTACAGCAGGCTCGGGTGATGTGCTTACAGGAGTAATCACTTCACTTGCAGGGCAAGGCTTAAGTGCCAAGGACGCAGCCCGATGCGGAGTGTTCATTCACGGCATGGCAGGAGATTTGGCAGCAAGCCAAATTGGAATCCATGGCATGACAGCAGGCGATATAGCCGCTATGCTCCCGCAGACGATGAAAAGCATTGTAGGTAAATAAGAGATTAAAGACAAGGAGTGTTGGACTTGATAGTAAAAAAGGGAGACCTTTATTTTGCTGATCTAAGTCCGGTTGTCGGCTCTGAACAAGGGGGAATCAGACCAGTATTAGTAGTACAAAACGACGTAGGGAATAAGTACAGCCCAACTATTATAGTGGCTGCAGTTACATCACAGATAAATAAGGCAAAACTGCCTACCCATGTGGAACTAGAAGCGGCGGATGGCGGACTTAGCAAGAACTCAGTAGTTCTTCTTGAACAGCTGAGGACAATTGATAAGCAAAGACTAAAGGAAAGAATAGGTACCTTAAGCGAAGGGCAAATCCCAACAGTAGACGAGGCATTAAGCGTAAGTCTTGGGATAGCTGGAGATTTGGGTGCCAGATAATATGGCTGGTGCACCTGCAGGGGCAGGCAAGCACCACAGGTTAATTTAAAAATAGTCGGGAAGTGGGGCAATTCCCTGCTTCCCATCTATATAAATGTTAAAAGGGCTTGCGTAATAAG
>DATESI010000016.1:0-3087 GCA_035270905.1 Anaerovoracaceae bacterium | reverse complement strand
GCTGGAGATCTAGTTTTACGTATGCAGCTATCACAGAAGATGAAGATTGACGAAGCAAAGGCGTTTGTTGCAGAAAAGTTAGGTGTAACTCTTGAGGAACTTAGAGACGTAGTTACAATGACTGACAAGAGAACAGAACTTGGTCTTGGATTGACTCACGTTGAACCAAGCAAGGAAGAGAACAACGGCATGGCCGCTAAGTTCAGAATTTCTGAAGCTCTTGGCATCAAGATTAACTCAGTAGAAAGATTTAAGGAGAGAGCAGGCATTAAATAAATTTGCAAGGAGTAAATTTATTAGCAGGCAAATCCTAAAGGATTTCTTTGAGAATAAAGAATGGTCATTGGGAGCTTGTCCTCAAGGCGAGCTCCCTTGATTTAATTAAATGCATCTGCCCATTCACACATTCACACAGGGTTTGAAGCATTCACACAAAGTCACACGTTATCACACACAATTTAGAAAAGGAGAAAAATAATGGGTAGACGAATTCCAATGTGGCAAGTACTTTTGGTAATTGCATTTATGGTTGCATCACTGATGTACACCATCATAGCAATTGATGGTTACATGCATACAGCACTTGTATTCTCAGGCGCTTTTGCAGCACTAATTGCCATAGCTAATGGCTACAAATGGTCATATCTTGAGAAGGGTATCTTAAGAAACATTGACAGCTCAATGCAGGCATTATTAATTTTGCTGACAGTAGGTATGCTAATCGGTACATGGCTAGCAGGCGGCGTTATTCAGGCAATGATTTATTACGGACTTATGATTTTAAAACCTGCAATCTTCTTACCTGCAGTATGCGTTATCTGTTCAATCGTATCACTAGCAACAGGTTCAGCATGGACAACAGCAGGAACAGTTGGTATCGCATTTATCGGTATCGGTGGAGCACTTCAGATTCCTGAAGCTATGACAGCAGGAGCAATCGTATCTGGAGCATATTTTGGAGACAAGATGTCACCGCTTTCAGATTCAACTAACCTAGCAGCAGCTATGGGTGGTGCAAACCTATTCGACCATGTAAAGCACATGGTATGGACAGTAACACCTTCATGGCTAATCGCAATCGTTATTTATGGAATTATCGGTAGCAGATTTGGCGCTGGAGATGCCAGCCTTGAATCAGTAACTGAGCTTATGACAGTACTTAAGGACAACTTCTACATTTCACCGCTATTATTAATCCCACCACTATGTGTAATACTTCTAATAGTATTCAAGGTTCCGGCAATGCCAGGACTATACGGTGGAGCATTGCTTGGATTAGTCTTTGCAATGATTTTCCAGGGTGGCAACTTTGGTGAAATACTTGGAATAACAATGTACGATGGATTTGTTTCAGAGACAGGCAATGCATTCGTTGATGAACTATTAACTAGAGGTGGATTAGCATCCATGTTCTATTCCGCAGTGCTGGTACTTTGCGCAATGGTTGTTGCCGGAGTGCTTGATGTGGCAGACATGCTGAACATAGTCTGCGAAAAGATACTTAAGGTTGCTAAATCAACAGGTTCACTTGTTGCAGTAACTCTAGTATCCTGCATAGCATGTAATATCCTATGTGCAGACCAGTATGTTGCAATCGTACTTCCTGGCAGAATGTACAAGGAAGAGTTCGAAAACAGACACTTAATGAACAGAAATCTATCAAGAATTCTGGAGGATGGCGGTACAGTAACATCAGCATTAGTACCTTGGACAACATGCGGAGCATATATGTCAACAACATTGGGTGTTGCAACAGTTGCATACTTACCGTTCGCATTCATGAATCTAATTAATCCGTTTGTTTCATTATTCTACGGAATTACAGGCATTTCAATGAAAAAGATGTCAGACGAGGAATATGAAGCAATGCTTAAGAAGAGAGAATTAGATAAGAAAATGGCTGCCGGAGAAATCGAATAATCACATTATATGGAATTTGAAGGCATAGAAAAAGTAAATAATTAGGTGAGGGGTGGTGAAAGTTGCCACCTCTCACCAATCAAAACAATATAGCCAAAGCCCGCATGATATGATAAACTATAAGGGTTAGAAGAATTCACACTAAAGATGAAAGACAATTCGGGAGGCAACTAAATTGGATAAGCAGGAGCTATACACAAGGGCAAAGGAAGCCATCGTCGATGCAGACGAAAACAAAGCTTTACAGATAGTCAGGGAAGCAAAAGAAAACAATTTTGATTTGCTTGATTTGTTGCTGTCAGGATTTGGAGCCGGTAATGACGAAATAGGAGAAAAATTCGACAAGGGTATTCTCTCACTTCCCGAGTTAATCTACGCGGCAGAGGTTATGAAGGGCGTTACAAACAGTATACTGGCACTACTTGACAACGCCAAGGAAATCGAAGAAACAATACTTCACAAGGGAACGGTGCTCCTTGCAACAGTTGCAGGAGATGTTCATGACATAGGTAAGGGAATTGTTGCTTCAACATTACGAAATGCAGGATTTGACGTAATCGATTTGGGCTGCGAGGTACCTGTTGAAGAAATATTGAAAGAAGCAACTAATAAAAACGTAGACATTATTGGGACCAGTGCACTTCTAACATCAACCATGAGCGAGCAGAAGAAGCTCGAGAAGTTATTGATAGAAACCGAAAATAAAGATAGATTTAATACCATGGTAGGTGGAGCTCCGTGTACCCAAAGATGGGCAAATAAAATTGGCGCTGACGGATATAGCGAGGACGCTATTGATGCCGTTAAGGTTGCGTCGCAATTGATGGAAAAGAAGCACAGAGAGGAATAATTATGGGGAAGGATCTAATTTTTAAGACCCTCAAGCACGAGAGCACAAGTGAAATACCTTGGGTTCCCTTTGCCGGTGTTCATGTTGGCAAGCTTAAGGGATATACAGCAGAAGAAGTACTCAGAGATGAGGACAAATTAGTAGAATGTCTAATAGAGGCAAACAAATTATATACACCTGATGGATTACCGATTATATTCGACCTTCAGGTTGAAGCAGAGATTTTGGGATGTGACCTACTTTGGGCTAAGAACAATCCGCCTTCAGTAAAGAGCCACCCACTCTCAGCAGAAAAGACAATACCTTGCAACTGCAAG
>DATESI010000015.1:0-2311 GCA_035270905.1 Anaerovoracaceae bacterium | reverse complement strand
GATGTATGCGGCCGCCCTTGGATATTGTAATTTTAAAGTATCTATATCTGATGTGGGATGTGCCTGAGGATTAACGCCATCGTTATACTCATCGTCCATCATTTGATTAAATTCACGATGATATCTTATTGCATCCTCAAGGGCATTGCTAAGTAATTCAAGTCCCGGTACATTTAAGCCTAACAATCTCTGTCCTTCGGCCTGCATTTCTGATTTTTGCGCCAATGCTTCTTCAGCGATCTCACGAGGTAAGACAGCTCCACCGAAGTATACTCTAGTATTAAAATCTATTCCGGCTTTTTTACATTGGTCGATTACTGGCTTTGGAGTATTTCTTAATTCGGTAATAGAGTAGTCGTTAAATTCATGACCACTGACACTGATAATACCATTTTCTACAATAACCTTCTTGCTATTTACATCAAATTCTTTTCTCATTTTGTTTCCCTCCGTTCTTTATCTTGATTAAAGTATACACCATATCAAGTTGATTGTCAAGCACCTAAATCAAATAACTTGTCGACTATATTCGACAAATGAACGGTAGTAGCCCATGGGGAGAAATAAAAAGCGAACGTGTGTTATATTCCAAATAGGCAAAACAAACAACTGAACGAGGTGATAACATGGCTAGGGCTCCGGACGAAAGAGTTATGAAAGCCTATGAATTATATAAGACCGGGATGAAATTAGTGGATATTGCAGGCGAGTTAAATGTACCGGATGGAACAGTTCGAAGATGGAAGAGCACGTTCGCTTGGGAAACCGTTCGTTCAAAGAAAAATGCGAACGTTCGCAAGAAAAGAGCCGGAGCACCACGCAAGAATAAGAACGCTGTAGGACATGGAGCACCCCTAGAAAATAAGAACGCTGAGACACATGGACTGTTCACCAAATGGCTTCCCGAGGAAACGCAGAAGATCATGGGTGAGCTGACAAGTATAAGTCCCCTGGACCTGCTATGGAACAATATTATCCTTCAGATAGCTGCAATCATCCGGGCACAGAACATCATGCACGTTACCGACAAGGATGAAATTATAAAAGAGATTATCAAGCATAAGGCAAGTGAGACTGAGCGTGAGAATGAGGACTCAAACAGCAAATCAACCAAAGAAGAGACTGAATATGCTTTTCAATTTGCATGGGACCGGCAGGCAACCTTTATGAACGCTCAGTCAAGGGCATACACCACTTTAAACAGTATGCTGAAACAATATGATGAAATGCTACATAAGAACTGGGATCTTGCTACAGAAGAGCAGAAAGCAAGAATTGCAATGCTTAATAAGCAGGCTGAGGCAAAAGAAGAGAAGGACAATGAGGTAACAGTTGTTATGTCTAAGGAACTAGAAGGGTGGGCTGAGTAATGGCAAAGGTACTCACAATAGCAGAACCCAATCCAAAGCAAAAGCTATTTTTAGAAGCCAAGCATAAGTATGTAGGATTTGGTGGTGCCAGGGGCGGAGGTAAGAGTTGGTCCGTAAGAACTAAGGCGAAGCTGTTAGCACTCCATTACCCAGGGATTAGAGTGTTAATAGTCCGCAGAACTTATCCGGAGCTCATGAAGAATCATATTAGATGGTTAAGAGTACAGCTATTAGGCATAGCGAAGTACAACGACAAGGACAAAGTAATGAATTTTGGGAACACAAGCACTATATCTTTTATGTATTGCGCGAGAGATCAAGACTTAGATCATCTGCAGGGTGACGAGTATGACGTTATCTTCCTTGATGAAGCAACACAGCTTTCAGAGTGGCAGATAAAATCAATTGTAGTCTGTATGCGTGCCCCTAACAACCTTCCCAAAAGATGCTACTTTACAATGAATCCCGGAGGGAAAGGCCACGCATATATAAAACGGCTGTTCATTGATAGGAAATTCGAAGAGGGCGAGGACCCGGAAGAATATACCTTCATACAGTCTCTTGTAACAGACAATACAGCCCTAATGAAGATGCAGCCGGATTATGTTAAACAGCTTGATGCACTTCCCGAGAAGTTAAAAGCAGGGTGGCGATATGGTGACTGGGAAATCTACGATGGACAGTTCTTCGAGGACTTTATCAATAGGACAACCCCAGTAGGCGAGGGAGAAGATAGAGTTGATGATCCTCACAAGGAAAGAAGATGGACGAATGTCATTGATCCGTTCGAGATACCCAAAGAATGGCCTATATATCGTTCGTTTGACTTTGGATATTCAAAGCCCTTCTCTTGTGGGTGGTGGACAGTAGACTATGACGGCAGAATGTATCGGATATTGGATATGTATGGATGCACTAAGGACCCTAACACTGGTGTTAAG
>DATESI010000014.1:0-3960 GCA_035270905.1 Anaerovoracaceae bacterium | reverse complement strand
GCCAGCTAGTGCCTTGCGGTCAAGGTTTCCGTCCTCCAGTAAAATGGCTTCGCCATAGGTTTTTACGAGAGCCTTGAGGGTTTGCGAACCCTTCGGGGCAGCATTACGTGATTTTTGGTCCGCATCTATTACATAGATGCCTCTTTTTTTCAAATATTCGGAAACGGTGGATTTGCCTGTTCCGATTCCACCTGTAAGTCCAATTACCTTCATGTTAAGTCCTTCCCTTCCCATTGGTATAGTCAGGATTAATTAACTTTAATTTGTTATATGTTTATTTTAGGTCGTACCATGTCTGACCGTAGTTCATCTGGCTCACCAGCTTAACCTTGAGATCCATAACACTTTCCATGGCATCAACCAGCATAGTTTTAATTGCCTCAAGCTCATTTGACACTGCGTCGATTATAAGCTCATCATGTACCTGCAAAATCAGCTTGGACTTGTAACCCTTATCCTTCAGCTCATTATATACCTTAATCATAGCAAGCTTGATTATATCCGCAGCACTTCCCTGGATTGGGCTGTTCATTGCCAGCCTTTCTCCAAGCTGCCTCGTCATAAAGTTAGATGAATTGATTTCGTGAATTGTCCTCTTACGGCCTAGGATTGTCTCCGAGTAGCCCTTGTCCTTACAGGATGCCACCTGGTCGTCCATATATTTTTTTACATCAACATACTTGGCGAAGTAATCTGCAATGTACTTTTCTGCATCCTTGCGGGTAATGTGAAGCTCTTCTGATAGACCGAATCCGCTCATACCATATATTACACCGAAGTTTACAGCCTTGGCACGGCTTCTATCCTCAGATGTTACCTGGTCAAATGGAATTCCCATGACCTTGGCAGCTGTTAGCTTATGGATATCATCGCCGTGGTTGAAGGCTTCAATTAAGCTTTCGTCACCTGACAGATGTGCTAGGACTCTAAGCTCTATCTGTGAGTAGTCTGCACCAACAAGGATGTTACCTTCACCGCCTGTAACGAAGGCCTTCCTAAGCTGTCTGCCAAGCTGGGTTCTAATTGGAATATTTTGCAGATTTGGCTCTGTACAGCTTATTCTTCCTGTTGCGGTAACAGTCTGCTGGAAGTGAGCTCTTATCTTGCCATCCTTAGAAATTAGCGGTATAAGCCCTTCAACATAGGTGCTGTTAAGCTTGGTAATGGTTCTGTATTCTAATACTTTGCCGATAATCGGATGCTTGTCCCTAAGCTTTTCCAATATATCCGCACTGGTGCTGTAGCCACGCTTAGTCTTTTTGCCAGCTGGAAGCTCCAGCTTTTCAAATAATATTACTCCAAGCTGAGCCGGTGAATTAATATTAAAATTTTCCCCTGCCAGCTCATATATTTCACTTTCTAGCCTAGTTATTTCGGTCTTTAGCTCTTGGCCAAACACTGTCAGAGTTTCTTTATTAATTGCGAAGCCCTCTGTTTCCATGGATGCTAGAACCTCAATAAGTGGAAGCTCTGCCACGCGGTAAACATTATCAAGACCCTCATTTTTCATTGCAATCTCTTGGATACCTCGCAGTCTCGAAACGGCGATACACCAATCATAGCCGTAGTCTGCATATGCCTTGGAGCTATCGTTGAACAAGTCCATCTGTCCGTTGTCAGCTAAGAATTCCTTCTCGTCCTTGATTTCGTAGTGCAAATTCTCAAGGGTTAAGGTTTTAATATTATAGTTGGACTTGGTTGGGTCCAGAACATACTGTGCAATGGCTGTATCGAAGTCTGTTGATACAGAATTAAGTCCGTAAGACATAAGTGCATAATAGTCGTTAATAAGGTCGTGGCCTGTATATAAAATTTTCTTTGCTTCAAAAATCTTAATGACACCATCAAGGGTTTTTTCATCTTGACAATTAACATAGTAATACTTATCCTTTGTCAGAATTGCAATGCCTGTAACCATAGGCTTACTCACATGGTTATCATCTGAGAATACCTTGATAATTGCAGCCTCACCCTCTGATATATCTTGCAGACTTGTAAGCCCAGCTGCATCAGCAATTATTGTCCTTTCATATTCCTTTTCATCATCAAAAACTGGCTCACTAGCAGCGAACTTCCCTGCCACATTCAGCTTCTTCAGGAAGCTGTTGAATTCCAGCTTAGAATATATATCTATTAGCTTATCATAATCAGGTTCTTCCTTTATGAACCTGTCAAATTCGTATTCAATGGGAACATTGGTGTTAATAGTAGCAAGCCTCTTGCTCATGATGGCAAGCTGTGCATTTTCTTCTACCTTAGTTCTCAGCTTTTCGTTGGCTATTGCTTCTGTATTGGCCAGCATATTATCTATGGAGCCGAATTGCTCAAGCAGCTTGATTCCTGTCTTTTCTCCCACACCTGGAAGTCCCGGAATGTTGTCGGACTGGTCTCCCATAAGTCCCTTAAGGTCTATGAATTGCTCTGGTGTAAGATTATACCTTTCAATCATTTTGTCACGATCGTATAGGTCAAATTCTGATATGCCCTTCTTAGTAATAAGAATCTTAGTCTTATCTGTAGCAAGCTGAAGTGCGTCCTTATCTCCGGTAATAATCAAAGGTTCGATATCTCGATTTTCTGCATCTCTTGCGATAGTTCCAATAATATCATCCGCCTCAAATCCATCGATTTCAAGGGTTTCGATGTTCATGGCATGAAGCACGTCCTTCATAATTGGCATCTGCATAGCAAGCTCAGGCGGCATCTTCTTACGGCCTGCCTTGTAGGCATCATATTCAAGATGTCTGAAGGTCGGACTCTTCTTATCAAATGCGACGGTTATATACTCGGGGGAATAATCCTCCATTATCTTGTTAAGCATATTAAGGAAGCCGTATATACCTTGGGTATACACGCCTTCCTTAGTAATCATAGGTCGCTGCATGGCATAATACGCCCTGTTTATTAAGCTGTTTCCATCGATAATAACTATTCGGTTCATTGGCCATGCCTCCTAATTTCTTAAATATGTGTTTTGATAAGGTCCATATAATTATAAATCTTATCTAAATAAAGTCTTTGGCTGCAGGCAGTCCGTATGCCGGCTCTGCACTGAGCACTGCGTTTTCTATTGCCAAGGAAATAACCTTGGTTGCAAGGGTCCCTAGTGCGTCGAAGTTTACCTCAACCTCTGCTGTAGTCATAACGAAGATTGTGTCTCCGTCTGCTGATGTATGGACTGGCTTGATTGCTCTGGCATAGCCGTCGTGAGCAATGGCTGCAAGCTTGGTACACTGTGCCTTAGTCAGCTTGCCGTTGGTTATGATGCACGAAATTGTAGTGTTACCACTAAATACGTTTCTGTCTTTTTCGATTTCTTCTAGGATAAGTCCTTCTGTGGAATCTAGAGATTTTTTATCCTCTGTCAAAATTCCTGCAATTTGTTTACCATCTGCCCCAAATATATCTCCAAGGGCGTTGACTGCTGTAATTGCTCCACATTGGATGTTTCCTGCCTCTACTGCAAATGAACCCTGTCCACTTTTCATGAATCTCTCTACGCCAAGGTATTTGCCAACCGTAGCACCTGTGCCTGCACCGTGATTCCCTGCATTAAACCCACTGCCCGCAAGGGCATTTTCTGCAGCACGTGCGCCCATCTCCTTGTCAGGTCTACATTTGCTGTCGCCGACAACCAAATCAAAGAGTGATGCACCGCAAACTATTGGCACCACTCCAACACCTACGTCGAAGCCGATGCCCTTGGTCTCCAGGGTATTCATTACCCCTGAGGCGGCCTCAAGGCCATATGCACTGCCGCCGGAGAGTACAACGCTGTGAATCTCCTGCACCATGTTTTCGGGCTTCAGAAGGTCTGTTTCTCTGGTTGCAGGACCGCCGCCACGGACATCAACGCCCGCTGTAGCACCCTTTTCGCAGATAATTGCTGTAACTCCGGTGCCACCCTTTTCATCCTCGGCACACCCGATTTTGAAGCCTTTTATTTCGTTAATATTTATC
>DATESI010000013.1:0-4433 GCA_035270905.1 Anaerovoracaceae bacterium | reverse complement strand
TCCTAGAGCTAAGTTCTTCGACACAGCTGAATCATTCGGTCTTGTAAGAGGCGGACATGTTAAGGCTACAGTACTTGGAGCTATGCAGGTTGCCGAAAACGGAGACCTTGCTAACTGGATCGTACCAGGCAAGAAGGTTGCTGGTATGGGCGGAGCAATGGACCTTTGTGCAGGTTGCCCTGAGGTTATCATCGTAATGATGCATACTCAGAAGGGTGCACACAAAATCCTTAAGGAGTGCACACTTCCACTTACAGCAGAAAGATGCGTAAGCTTAATAATCACAGAAATGTGCGTTATCAAGGTTACACCTGAAGGTCTTGTTGTAACTGAGTTACACCCTGATTTCACTAAGGAACAGGTACAGGAAGCTACAGGCTGTCCTCTTATTTGGAGCCCAGACCTTAAGCCAATGGAAGAAGAATAATCTAAGGATTAAGCTTCAACTAAATCATATAATCAATGGACGAGATGCAAATCTCGTCCATTTTTTCTTGACTTGTATTATTTTTGGTATATAATGATATTAGTTGATATCAATTAGTATCAATCCAAAGGGACAGAAAGGCAGGGAAGTAATTATGGAAGCTATGCAATTCATGAAGATGATCGAAGACAAGAGCTTCGCAGATCTTTCCAAAATGCAATACAAATATTCAAAGGAAGAGGTTAAGGAGATGCTTGAGGTTCTCAAGAGCAGTCGCTATAACCTTTGTCCCCTCAAGGATTTTACGGGTAAGCAGGTAGTATATCTTGAAGGCTTAACCAAGATTAGCCCTAAGTATGCCAAAATTTTGCTTACTTACCAGAGTGAGAATGGTAGCTATGGCAACTCTGCCATGGAGGACGAAATTTTTAATTCCATGGATATTGAGAACATTGATACATCAAGGGAGAGCATTCGCAAGATTCTTGCGGGATATGCACCCAAGGATGTAGCCGAGGAACGTATCTACGGCATGAAGAAGGGCATAGAGTTTATAAGCGACTACAACAATAAGATTACTGAGGAGAATTTGCACAAGCTGTACCAGCTATCCATCGGTGATTATCTTGATATAGACAATAAGCTTCATGCAGGGAAGCTTTATAGAGATGATGCTGTATATGTTGTGGGAGGAGCTAAGACTCATCAGGGATTAGACGCCGAGCTAATTTCGGAGTACATGGATAATCTCATTGATTTTATCAATGTAGAATCAGATATTGATGATTTGGCTAAGGCGGCAATAGTTCACTTTTATATGGCCTACATTCATCCTTACTTTGACGGCAACGGTAGAACAGCTCGTCTACTTCAGCTCTGGTATTTGGTTCAGAGAGGTTATACAGGAACAATGTTCCTATCCCTATCATCTCATGTTCGCAAGAGCCGCAATCAGTATTATAAGGCATATTCTCTAATTGAAGAGAACCAAAGGATTAGCGGAGTTATCGATGTTACCCCATTCGTCCTATACTTTGCTGAGAATGTATATGCCAACCTAAGTGCAGGACTTCCTGCTCAATATACAATGGATGAGTTCTATAACGCCCTAGCTCGCGGCGAAATCACCCAGAAGGAGCACGACCTATGGAACTTCGTGCTAAGCACCTATGGCAAGTCGGAATTCTCCACCAAGCAGCTTGAGAAGGACTACGGCAAGGCAGCATATGCAACCATCAGAACCTTCGTCCAAAAACTTCAGGGGCTTGGGCTCCTAAGCTGCCACAACTATTCCAATAGACCAAGGTATAGAATCGGATAAATGACCGTAAGCGTCAAACCATAAGCACATTTTAAAATATCCAATATAACCACGACCTAATCAATGCTTTTCATATTCAAAGACAAAGGACCCGAGATTCCTCTCAGGTCCTTTGTCTTCTTATGTAGAGGTGCCTTACTCTGCATCTAATGCAAAGAGATGAACAAGGCACTAAAGGGATTTACTTATTCTTAGTCTTAGCAACAACCTTGCCTACGTTGGAGAACTCAGTATAAACCTTTTCGCCGTCCACAGTGCGAACACCACGGAGCTTGTAGCGATAGGTGAGTCCCGCCTTAACAGCCTTATTGTTAGAATATCTCAAATTATGAGTTTTGGTAATATAGAATGGTTCGTACTTGCCTCTTCCAGCCTTTCTCCAAATTTCATAATAGTCAACCTTAAACCCTGTAGCCTTGGTCCAGGTTATTTTATTCCAACCTGTTAGTGCCTTAGCTGTTATTATTCTTAATTTGGTATTCTTAACACCAGCCTTAATCTTAGCATTCTTATCAGCCGTAGCCTTGTCAACAAAGATTACAGTAATTGAATCAGTAGAAGAAACATTTGGAACACTTGTAACAGCTCCAAGGGACTTACCGTTAACAACTACATCCTTGACTATGAAGCCCTCTGCTGGAGCTATAGTTACAGCCCTTGTAGCAGCATTATATGTTGCTGTTCCCTGAGGTGGATTCTGTCCACTAGAGCCACCGCCCGAAGGATCAGTACCGCCATCCTCCGTTCCACCAATGTTAATAGTTGGAGAGGCAGGTCTGCTTGGTCTATAGGAACCACCAGATGAGCCGCCGCCCGGAGTCGGCGTTACACCAGTGCCACCCGAGTCACCGCCGCCCGGAGTAGAGCCACCGCCAATGCCCCCAGAGGAAGTAGCAATCAAGACACATTTTCCATCAATATTGGTTGATATTGATGCCGCAGCTAAAGCAGCTGCGGCCTCATCGTCACCTGCTTTAGCAGCCATGTTGTTCATAAAATCAAGCTGAGAAGTGATGCCACGAGATTCTCCTTTAGCGATAATGGAACCACCAGATACAGTCATAGTACAGCTGTCATCTCCTATACCAGTTGAATAGTCACCCGTAGCAGTAATAGTGCCACCGATAGCAGTAATAGTGCCACCAGATACATTTATTTCCGGACTAGATTTAATTCCAAATGAAAATTTGCCAGAGGACCCTGTAGCAATAACTTCACCACCATGGACATTCAATACAGATGCATTGATTCCATTAGAATAATAGACTGAACTGCCTGCGCTTCCACTAAGAACACTTCCTCCACTTGCGGTAACAGTTCCTCCATACACATTGAAATTTTGAGTGCTAATTCCATAGGAACTACTTCCGTCTACCGCACCACCAGTGGCAGTGATTGCTCCATTCGTTATATTAATATCTCCGTTAGTTGAAATCCCATACGACCCGTAACCACTATTAAGCCCCGTCGCTTCAACTATACCGTTTAGGACAGATAAGTTTTGACAATGGATACCATAAGATTTCCCCCCGCCATTGATGATACCGCCAGTGGCATTTATAGTACCTCCGGATAGATTGATATTAGAGTTAGAACATGAAATGCCGTATGATGACCCACTGCCCGTACAATTACCACCTACAGCCGTAATAGTTCCGTTCGACATTTCTATAGAACCGAGATCAAAATTGATTCCTGCAGAATTGCCACTTTTGGTTGTACCGCCAGTGGCATCTATTGTTCCACCAGATAAGCTGATGTTGGTAGCATAAATACCATATGAACTATCACTTGTGGAATCACCGCCAGTGGCGTTTATTTTTCCACTGGACATAACTAATTGTTCACAATGAATTCCGTGGGTGCCACCATCACCACCACTATCCCCACTAGTCACATTTATTGTAGCGTCAGATACAGTCAAATCCTTTGTGGAATATATACCGTAAGATCCGAATTCTGAACCATTTTTCACTGCACCGCTGGTAACAGTTAATGAACCTGTGCCAGAAATATTTGCATTACAATAATCTGTATATATTCCATATCTTTTTTCATCATTTTCTGTTGAAGTGTCGTGGAGATAATTATTATCTTTGAGAATAATGTTTATAGTACCACCAGAACCACGTACGTAGATGAGACTGTCATATGATGATAGTGCACCTGAGGTGGTAATGTTCAAATTATTAAGTGTCAATGAACCTGAAGTTGTACCTGCTTCATACTTTGCCATCCAATTGCTAGTGACAGATTCTATAGCAGAGTTTGTTGAAATAGCACCTTGAGATGTATAGTAGGCAGGCAATGTAGTTTGAGAATTTGAGTCATATAAGACTTGCCCGGCTATTTGAACCTTTGTTGGAGCAGTTGTCGTAGTTGTATTCCCATAGGCCACTACTGGTGTGAAGGTGACTACCATGCACATGATTAGTACTATCAATAAAATGGCTCTATGTCAAATGTTGGGGTGGAGCACAATTAAATAAAAAAATTGCTTTCTGGGCGCATGAAAATGCGTCCAGTTTTTCTATTCAATCGCAGTTACAATTGTGGTGTTAATTCATGTGTGTTTTTGAGTATTCTAAGCACTCATAACATGCATAATTCTCTTTCTAAATCTTGGGAAGTTACGCATGCCATAAGCATTTCTTTTAAGTACTTTGATTTTGTTGTTGCAGCCTT
>DATESI010000012.1:0-2987 GCA_035270905.1 Anaerovoracaceae bacterium | reverse complement strand
GATACATCCAATATCATTGCCCTTGGAAACACGCTTAAGCAGTGCCTCAATAGAACACCTTGCACCCTTCTTAGTCTTAAATTTATAAAATGCATCTCTCCATGTTCTGATAATCGGATTTTCTGTAAACTCCGGATTGCTAATATACTTCATTGCTATCTTCTGGGACTCCTTTAGGTAAGGCCCATACTTAGCCATGTATGCGTCTTCGTCCTTAACGGTATTGTCTATTCCGTTACATACCAGAATACCAACCTTTGACTCTGGAAAAATCTCCAAAAAGTCCTTCTCCATAATAAATTTTTTCATTTCACTCCTCCTTGTGTCATTTTATATCACAATTACTTTTCCTTGTCAACATAAGGGATGCGCTGTTTCTTATCTTCTGCAAAACCGCTGGCTCTTCTCACTTAATCAAAACGTAATACTTTCTTAATTTGAAATTTTGTTCGCTAGGCATTATAATAATAGTGGATTATTAAATAAAAAGGGGAATACTAAAATGACATTAAATGAAATGATTTATAAACGGCAATCCTGCAGAAGCTTTAGCAACGCACCCTTATCAGAGGACTTACTCAATGATATTGAGGATTTTGGCGATAGGCTAAAACCCTTGAACGAAAACATTAAGACTGAGTTTGTTATTGTGGATCACAAGGACATCAAGAGCATCACAGGCTGGAAAGCTCCTCATTACATAGCAATCTTTAGTGAGAGGAAGCCAGGCTTCGGAGTCAATGTGGGCTTTATGTTCCAGCAAATGGATCTTTACCTTCAAAGCAAGGGTTTAGGTTGCTGCTGGCTTGGTATGGCAATGCTTTCACCGCGAAGCAAGAAGGACTTTGAGTTTCTTGCCTATGACCCGGATAAAGCTGAGATTGAGGAAATGCCCTTCGTTATTCTCTTAGGCTTTGGTCGGACTAACAAATGCAGACAACGCAATCCTAAGGATTTTCAGCGTAAAATTATGTCTCAGATTGCAGATACCTACGATGACAGACTTGAACCGGCTCGTCTTGCACCTTCTGCAAGGAACAAGCAGCCTTGGTTCTTTACACATGAAGGAAAATCTATTAATATTTACTTCAATAAACAACGTGCCCCCGGCAAGCTAAACCAAATTGATATTGGAATTGCTCTTGCTCATATGTACATATCCAATACCGACTCCTTCAAATTCTACCTCGAAGAAAATCCGAAGGAAATCAAAGGCTTGCATTATATGGGTAGTTTTACAATTTAGCTTGATACAAACAAAATACGCAGACCCTGTAAGTCTGCGCATTTTTTATATTACCTCTATTTGCATTATATCACGCTGCGATGCAGCGATAATATCATTTTGTGAATACCTATTTGATGTATTCTTTTTCAACGTATGGGCTTGTTGCTGTCTTCAAAAGACCACCATAGCCAAGCTCGAATGATACGATATCTCCAACCTTATACTCCTTGTCTGTATTGGTAACATCAAGGATAATATGGTCTGAACTGCCACCCATTATTTCGATTTGACTGTCCATTGGTGTCATGCTTCCAAGGTCAGTATCCTGCTTGCCAACAGCGATTATGGCCCTCTTCATAATACCTCTGTCCTCGTAATATGGCTTTTCTCCGAAGGCATCTACCCCAACCTCTCCGATTGGAAGGGAAGGTTTTTCCTTAAGCTCAACAATTTGTGCCTGAAGAATAAATCCGTCTCCAACTGTTCCCGGAATGTCTGTTTCGTAAGCTGTATCGTTACCAAGAAGGAATGACTCTCCAAGTCTTAGGTTATTAATCCCTGCCGGCATTTCGCCCTTGTCAATCAAGTAGATTGAACTGGAGTTGCCGCCGGATACCATTTCAAGCTTGATGTTATATTTCGCTTCGATTTTTTTAGCCCAGTCGACAAGCTTGGAAAGGTTGTCATTCTTAGGAATAATTGCGCCGTAGCAGGTTAGGTTTACACCGATACCGTAAAGGTTCAGGTTCTTCATGTCTAGGATTGTTTCCACTGCCTCGAAAACAAGGTCTTCCTTCTGGAAGAAGATGCCCTCACGCAAATCTCCAAGGTCAATCATAAGCAAAACATTGTGACTCTTACCCTGCTTGCCTGCCTCTTTATTGAGAAGCTTAAGGGTTGAAATCTCCGAGTTGAAGCTTAGGTCTACATGCTTAATAACCTCTTCAATTTCGCTGTGCATAGGTATTCTCAGCAGGACTGTCTTCTTGCCTGCTTTCCTTGCTGCATCTGCGTAGATTGCAATGTTCTTAACTCTTGAGTCAGCCAGATAGTCAACCTTAGGGTCAGCTATAAGCATTTTCATCATTTCAGCATCTGCACAAACTCCCTTGGTTACTATCATCAGTGAGCACTTACCATGGTCCTTGGTGATTGTTGCACATGCATCTAGGTTTTGCTGTAGCTTCTTCAAATCAATTATTAGTTTAGGATACATCTTATTTCTCCTTCTATAATTTAAAAATATTGTTTTACGGTTTCCCGCCTTGGGTTAACTTCCTATTTCTTTCTGTTAGGGCAGTGTGGTCTGGTGCAATGCTCGCACTCATGGCTGCAATCGCCCATATCCTGCACGCCTCGCACGCCTTGCGTCTCTTGAGCACTCTGTGCCCATTTGCCTTGAAGCCCTTGACCCGCTGCCATAGCAGCCTTTTCTGCGGCCGCTGCTGCATCTGCTGCTCTGAGGGCTTCTGCCTTAGCAGCTTCAACCTCTTCCTTGCTTGCACCTCCAACGGGCTGCTCTGCCTTGTATGCACTCATATCATAGCCTGCTGCTTCGCACTCTTCGATATGTTTCTTGTATTCTTCGTCTCTCTTCTTTTGTTCATCTGTGACTCTGTTGAGCTCGTCGATAAATATAGTCTGAGGCTTATCATCCTTTTTCTCAGGGAACTTGAAATCTAGGCTCTTCTCCAGAAGCTTAATGGCTGCGTTCCTATATTTCTTAGAAAGCACTCCCAGGGATGCCATAATGTAGTCG
>DATESI010000011.1:0-5087 GCA_035270905.1 Anaerovoracaceae bacterium | reverse complement strand
GATTTGCCCCATCACATTTCCGGGCATAGCAGAATAATCCCAGACCTGCCAGCCTAGGCCAACATTGACAATAAGGCCAACGGAAAATTCATATACAGTAATAATAGCAGCACCAAGAAGGGCAGCCAAAAGCAAGGGCATAGTAGTAAGTGTGCTTTCCAGATAAAAGAAAGTCAGCACGCAGGCACCGCCCGTAATGCACATAGTCCAGTGGGTGAACCCACGAAATAAAATTTCCATGAAGCCGTAGGAAATGGCTCCCAATAAAAAAACAATTATATCAAGTCTCATAGCCATAGTATTTTCCAATTTGGACATAAATACTCATAGCATAGCAGGGAAAAAAATAGTATAATTATTTTGGGAGAAATCGAGATGAAAAAAACGGGTAATAATGCCGCTAAAGGGCGAAAAAAGAATAGACCTATGCAAGCATTAATAGTAGTGCTGATTTTGGTTGCTGCATTTAGCCTATACAAGGTTATTTCTATTGCCCTTGAATACAAGGCAGGCAGTGATGTTTACCAAGAGGCGCAGGAATTAGTAATTGCTGTAGATGAAAATGATGAAATTCTGTCCAAGTACAAGGTGGATTTTGAGACATTGCGGGATACCAATTCTCAGGTTCAGGGCTGGCTTGTCCTTCCTGACAGCAAAATCAATTATCCTGTAGTGCAAGGTTCGGACAACCAAAAATACCTAACAAGGCTTTATACAGGTGAAATTAACAGCAAAGGTTCCCTTTTTATTGATTTTCGCTGCGAAGAAAACTTCGGCGGTCACAAGACCGTGATTTATGGGCATCATATGAAGGATGGGAGTATGTTTGCGGGACTTTTGAAATACAGGAAGCAGAGCTACTACAAGACGCACCCTTACATGATTTTGGTAACTCCCGAGGCAACATATAAGGCAGAAATTTTCGCCTCAATGACACTAGAGGCAACCGATGAACTCTACAATGCAAGCAAGAAGTCCAAGAAGGCAAGGCTCTATGAAATAAAGGATATCAAGAATGGCAGCGACATAGATGCAGATGTTAAGGTCAAGAGCAGCGATAAAATTTTGCTTCTCAGCACCTGTGCCTACGATTTCGACGATGCCAGGTATGCAGTTTTTGCAAGGCTTGATAAAATATCAGATAGTGAAGAAGGAAAGAATTAGCAAAGGGAGGAAGAAGGCGTGAGCAAACAAATGATAGTAGTAGTAGATTTGGGACATGAAAACAGTCAAATGATTAAGGAAGATTTGGAAAGCTTGGGTGTGGAAGCTGTAATAGTGGAGCACGATATCAATGCAGCCCAGCTTGATGAGCTTCAAGAAATCAAGGGATTTATCCTCAACGGCGGACCGCATAAGACAGTTAACGGATTTAGAGTTGATGCCAGCGAGGACATATATAACAAGAAGCTTCCAATGTATTCAGTAGACCATGCAGGGCTTGCAGGTGTAGACCTGTACTCGTGGCCGGATGAGCAGGAAGAGAGACTTAGACATATAAAATATTTCCTTGAATCTAAGTGTAATATAGAACTGTAGAATAGGAGAACAAAAATGAGCAGACTGCACGTCTGCTCATTTTAATTATACACATATTTTTTTAATCACTTGTCTGGGTTGCCTACGCTTTAACGCTGCCGTCGCTGTTGAATAGCGGAAGAGGTTCAAGGTAGGTAATATCATTTCTGCCAATGGCATCGCCCTCTGCGAGCACTGACATTCTGCCTACAATGTTGCCTCCGACTTCGTTTACAAGAGTCTCAAGAGATTCAAGAGACTGGCCTGTGCTGATAACGTCATCAACGATAAGAACTTTTTTACCCTTCATCATATCAATTTCTCTCTGGCCTATGCAAAGAGTTTGGATATGGTCCGTAGTGATGGAATTCACGTTGATTGTAACTACATTCTCCATGTAGAGTTTAGGTCTCTTTCTTGCTACAACATAATCGTCTATGCCGGCTTGCCTTGCCATTTCGTATGCAAGAGGAATACCTTTGGATTCTGCTGTGATGATTACATCAAACTCAGGAGCCTTCTTAAGAAGTTCAGTAGCTGCTGCTTTGGTTATTTCAACGTCACTAAACATGATAAATGCTCCGATGTAAAGATCTTCATTTATTGGGCAAAGAGGTAACTCCCTCTTTAGTCCTGCTATGGTCATTTCGTAAAACATTGATTCTTCCTTTCTGAAGTTAATCGTAAAATTACACTCAATATTATACTCTTCAAAACCAAGCCTTGCAAGAATTATTGTTGTTGTGGGGCTGCTTAATTACAGGCAAAATAAAAACAGCGAACCGAAGAACGCTGTTTCCATTGTTTGTATAGTCAAGCATTTTGTACATTATACGTATATAACTGTAGCCCCTGCAAAACTCAAATTCCCTCGAATAGTCAAAGTAACGCTGCCATCAGGCATATTGCGGTTCTTTTCTTCAAGTGCACCGAAGGAAGCACTTATTCTGTTGTCAATATTCCATTCCTTTGGAATGAACAGTTCCACACCGGCAAATGATACGTTGAGGTCAATCAAGGCTTTGCGTGCCGGAACCTTGGCATTGTCGAAGTACATTTTCATTGCACCGAACTTGCAGGTAACGTCTGCAACCTGAAAGTTTTCGGAGTTGACATACTTGATGCTTGAACCGAAGTGAGTATCGAAGTTTAATATTTCTCCCGTAACATCTTCAACAGTCTCTGTTCCAGCAAAGCCAATAAATGCTGCGTCTTCATCTATGCTATCAACATGCACAAATTTGGAATAGTCGTGATGTTTGTGCCCAAACAATATGCCGAATCCGATGCTTAGAAGTAGTGCTGCCAGCAAAACTATCCAAGGTGTAATCTCTGTAATCCCCAGTGGTTTATCATATACGATCATTAGCAATGCAATGGAGAAGAATATACCTGTCCAGCTACGTTCCTTGATACTCTTAATCAATGTTGCTGCAAACAGTACCGTCAGAGCAAGGCTCCAGAACCCGATACCTGTCCAAATTCCCATTCCTGATACAATCAGGAAGATGGCTGCTACTATAAAAAACACTCCCCAAAATACTTTTTCTCTCTTCATTATCCTATCCTCTTTTCATCTAATCTATTTTTTAATGGTTTGAAGTAATACCGCGAAACATATACCTGTTTGTGTGTATCCTTAAAATGGACTAAGCTTGATGCCGATATATTCTTATCGATGGCATAAATCTTGTTGATATTGAGTATGGCCTGCTTGGAAACTCTCATGAAGTTACCCGGCAGCATTTCCTCAAGCTCGTAGAGTTTAAGCTTGGTCCTGTAGATGTTATCTCTGGTGTGCACGTTAATGGTGCTGCCCTCAGTCTCAAAGAACAATATATCTTCCATGGATAGATAATATTCAGTGTCGCCCTTGTAAAAGGTAATCTGTTGCCCCTTGGCCGCCGCCTCGGAGACAATTTGCTGAATTCTTTGAACCTCCTCATCGAGATTCTTGCATCGTATGACAAGCTCGTTTTCTATTAAATTCTCATCAAGTTCAATTCTTATCTTCATCTCTGCTCTCCATGGTTCTTATTTTAACAGACCCAAAAAAAAATTAAATAGTCTTGAGCCAGGAGGTTAAATTTGCGGGGTAAGTGGTCCGCCAAAGGCTGTTTAGTTGCAATAAAAGACGGCATACCTTCCCGGAGAAAGCACACCGTCCTTTGTAAAAAATGATTAAATCATTAACATGATTACGTTGTTTGTGACTCTATTAGATAGCCCATCCTGTTACGATAGTGATTAGACGAACTCCGAATAATAATGCAGCAATCCACATTACAGGAGGGATGTCCTTAACCTTACCAGTTACAACCTTTAGGATAACCCATGAAAGGATACCGAACATGATACCGTTTGCAATGGAGTAAGTGAAAGGCATGAATATAACTGCGATGAATCCACCGAATACGTCAGCGATGTCTCCTTCAAACTTCATGTTCTTAACAGCACTAAGCATTAACAGTCCAACATATACTAATGCAGGAGTAGTTGCAAAGCCTGGGATAGCTAAGAAGATTGGTGAGAAGAATAATGCTACGATGAATAATACTCCAGTAGTTACAGCAGTAAGACCAGTTCTACCACCTGCAGCAACACCAGCACTTGATTCAACATAACTTGTTACAGTTGAAGTACCAAGACATGAACCAATAACAGTACCAACAGCGTCAGCAAGAAGTGCGCCCTTAGCATTTGGAAGGTTGCCCTTTTCGTCAAGTAGGTTACCCTTAGAAGCAACACCGATTAAAGTTCCAACAGTATCGAATAAGTCTACGAATAAGAATGCGAATACGATTACTGCAAACTCTAGGACATGTCCGCCAACCCAGCTAAAGTCAAATGCGAACCAAGTAGGAGCAGCTGGAAGGATGCTTCCGCTGAAGGATGGATATAATGAGTAAACACCAGCTTCGATGTCTATCTGATACCAACCAATTGCCTGAGCAAGCATTCCAAGAACCCAAGTTGCAAGGATTCCCCAAAGGATGTAGCCCTTAACATTGTAGTGATGAAGAGCAGCAACGATTAAAAGACCAACCATAGCAAGTACAAACTGTGGAGATTGAACTTGTCCAAGGTCAACAAGAGTAGAAGCACTTGCAATAGTGATTCCTGCACCCTTTAGTCCGATAATAGTAATGAATAGTCCGATACCTGCTGTGATACCATACTTAAGGTTAGCAGGAACATCGTTTACTAATTTTTCTCTGAAATTACATAATGAAAGTAAAATGAAGATAATACCTTCACAAAGTACAGCTGTCAAAGCGATTTGGAACGGATTGTCAATGCCCTGCTCAGCCATAGGGATACATACTGAATAAGCGAAGTATGCGTTAAGTCCCATGCCGGATGCCAATGCTACTGGATAGTTAGCAAAGAATGCCATGCATAGTGATGCTAATGCAGCTGATACTGCAGTTGCAGTAAATACTGCACCACTGTCAAGACCTGCAGCCGATAGGATGCTAGGGTTAACAGCAAGGATATAAACCATTGATAAGAACGTGGTAAGACCGGCCATGATTTCAGTCTTGGTATTAGTACCATGTTCCTGAAGT
>DATESI010000010.1:0-11402 GCA_035270905.1 Anaerovoracaceae bacterium | reverse complement strand
TCCCCACAGTGGTCAATGAGAATCATATTTCATAGCGGAAAGCCCGTTACATTGTAAAATCGGGAGATAACAAAAATGACATGGCGTGAGAATATCTTGCCATGTCATTTGTTTATAGTTCACGAATTAGCGTTTGTCGTGAGTGTGTTTAGCGTTTTTTCTCCTGGGAACGCTTGTCGTTTATTATCTTCATTTCGTCCACGCCAATTAGTTCCACATTGTTCTCTTTGGCCCAATCTACGCAGCCTTGCAGAACTGTCTTAAGGAATACTCTTGGAACCTTGGTCAATGTCTTGCACGCATCATCTGTAAACTTTACTTTGTCATCGATACGGTTTGCTGCATACACAACACCAGTCAAATCAGCTTCCTTGGCAGCTGGAATTTTGGCTGGGATTGGTCTGCGGAATCTTGTAAACCAGAAGTTGGTGCTGTCACGATAGCCGTAGTCTACAGGCACACGTGGGAATGATGAAGCCTTTACACCGTTGATGATTGCATCATGGTATTTTTCTTTCATCAATATTTTATCTATTTTCAATATGAAGTGGCAACCAAACTTGCTGGTTACACCGTTGAAGTTTTTATAGGGCGGGTCGATGCCGTCAAGCTGACCGATTTTTGCCTTATCTTCGAATCCGTTTTCTAAGGTGTCGTCCCACGTACATTCGAAAACCTGGTAGGCTTCCTGAACAACAAGAGGTCTTGCCATGCCGTCACTGTCTGACTCACATGCCTGACCTTTTTCCAACACCAATTTGCAGTTTGCCATCTTTTCTTTGCTTGTTTCACCAGGGAAACCAAGCTTGACAGCCTGCTTGAAGGTTGCAACAGAATCCTCAATAAAATTAAGGGCACACTTCCCTGTACGTAAGAGGTTTTGTGCAGTGTTGGAGCTGTTTCTGCACTCCAATAACATTGCATAATAATCCTTGCCCGCAATGTAGTATGGGAAGCAGAGAGAGTATGAGCCGATTGATGTGCTGCCGTCCTCAGCCAAGGTTGAAATTAATACCGTCGGCATTGGGAAAAACGCAGAGGTTTGATAAAAATTATCTACAATTCGTAAATCTTTAAATGAACTCATTTAAGGTTCCTCACTTTCTATTTGTGCTCTACGTCGCAGTATGCGCATCTGTAGACCTTGTGCTCTCTGTCAATCAGTTTGAAAACATGGGTGACTTCCTGCTCGATTGATGTGATGCAACGAGGGTTCTTGCACTTGATAACATTGGTCAAGGTTTCGGGTAGTTCAAGGTGAACCTTCTTTTCTAGCTTGCCGTCCTTGACGCGGTTAACTGTGATGTTGCTGTCGATATAGCCTAGGATATCGAAGTCTAGATCGATGTCCTCATCTATTTTGATGATGTCCTTCTTGCCATACTTGGTGCTTTCTGCGTTCTGAATAACCGCAACGCAGCAGTCAAGCTTATCAAGCTTCAGGTAATTATATATCTGCATACTCTTGCCGGCACTGATGTGATCCAGCACTATTCCTGTTCTTACTCCATCTATATTCATTTATTTTACCTCCTTCTTGATTCCCAGTAGGGACAAAATCAAAGCCATTCTTATATGCTTACCGCATAGAGCCTGTCTGAAGTAGCAAGCACGAGGGTCGTCATCGACCTCCACAGAAATTTCATTTACTCTAGGAAGGGGATGCAGGATTGACAAATCCTTCTTGGCAAGTTCAAGCTTTTCAAGGTCAAGAATGTAGCTGTCCTTTAATCTTACATAATCCTCTTCATTGAAGAATCTTTCCTTCTGAACACGAGTCATGTATAGGATATCCAGTTCGCCCATTGCATCCTCAAGTCTTTCAACCTCGTGCCACTGAGCACCTGCTGCGTCCATCTTTTCCTTCACATATTCAGGAACACGCAGTTCTTCTGGGGAAATCAAAACGAACTTAATGTTCTTATATCTAAGCATTGCCTCAATTAGTGAGTGAACCGTTCTGCCAAACTGAAGGTCTCCGCAAAGACCAATGGTCATGTTGTCAAGGCGGCCCTTTTCTCGTTTAATAGTTAGAAGGTCAGTCAAGGTTTGAGTTGGGTGAAAATGTCCACCGTCGCCGGCGTTGATAATAGGAACGGTGCTTCTGCTTGCACCTACGATTGGAGCCCCCTCCTTAGGATGTCTCATTGCGATGATGTCAACATAGCAGCCAACTGTGCGGATAGTGTCACTTACACTTTCGCCCTTAGCCGCGGAGCTGGAGCTAGCCTCCGAGAATCCAAGAACGCTTCCGCCCAGTTCAAGCATTGCAGCCTCAAAGCTCAGTCTAGTTCTGGTACTTGGTTCGAAGAACAGGGTTGCCAGCTTCTTGTGCCTACAAATATCCTCGTAATCAGAGTGGTTTGCTACGATATCGTCTGCCACCTCTATCAGCTTGTCGATTTCTTCAACAGACAAGTCGGTGATGTTAATTAAATTCTTGATTTCACTCATTATTTTTCCCCTTTTATCCATCCCTCATCAGAAGGATTATTTCTAAATGTAATTATTTTATCTTTATCGGCAGGCTTTATGTATCCAGTTTCGGCAGCAACCGCTACCAATGTGTCCAAATCACATAAGCTGATGTTTTTGACCTTTGCTTCTTCCATTCTAGTAATGCCCTTAGCCATGCCATAGGTGAATATGCTCACGATTCCTAGGACATCAGCCCCAGCATCACGAAGAACCTTGACTGTTTCAATAGCAGAGCCTGCGGTGGAGATTAAGTCCTCTACAACAACCACCCTTTGCCCAGGAAGCAATTTTCCTTCAATTTGGTTTGCACGGCCGTGGTCCTTAGCAGAGCCGCGAACATAGCCCATAGGCAGTCCCAGCAAATGCCCCGTGATGGCAGCATGGGCAATGCCCGCAGTGCTGGTTCCCATGAGGACTTCGCAGTCAGGGTAGTACTCCTTGACTGCCCAAGCAAGGGATTCCTCGATTAGAGTTCTTACCTCAGGTGCCGTCAAGGTGAGACGGTTGTCACAGTAAATTGGACTCTTGATTCCACTTGCCCATGTGAAAGGCTCATCAGGTCTTAGAAAAACAGCTTCTATGGAAAGAAGTGCCTTTGCAATATCTTTTTTCATTATTTACCTCCTATATTTAGCTCTACGATTTTCATGGCTATTGATTTTTACCCTTAGCAAAATTCCGCAATGCATTTCCTGTATGCGGCAACAGGGTCATCTGCCTGAGTGATTGGTCTTCCCACTACAATGTAGTCGGAACCGATTTCTTTGGCACGAGCAGGAGTTGTGATTCTAACCTGGTCGTCCTTAGTAGCCCCCGCAAAGCGTATGCCTGGAGTAACCGTCAAAAAATCCTCGCCGCAGGCACCGTGAATGTCAGCCGCTTCAAGAGGCGAGCAAACAACACCGTCAAGTCCAGCCATGAGTGCGTTTTGGGCGTATGTAATTACAACGTTCCCAAGAGTTTCGCTGATGAGAAGTTCATTCTGCATTCTCTCCTGGTCAGTTGATGTTAGCTGAGTTACTGCAATGAGCAGTGGGCGGCTTCCGTCTTCGCGAGTCAGGCCCTTGATGGCAGCCTTCATCATTTCTATTGTGCCCGCCGCATGGACATTAACCATGTCAACATCAAGCCTTGTAAGAGATGCCATTGCCTTTGCCACTGTGTTTGGAATATCGTGCAGCTTAAGGTCCAAGAAAATCTTGTGTCCCCTTGACTTTACCTCGCGTACAATGGATGGTCCCTCGCTGTAGAACAGCTCCATGCCGATTTTGACGAAGGGCTTTTCATCCGTAAATTTGTCCAGAAAAGCCAGAGTTTCATCTTTGCTCGGAAAATCCAGCGCAATTATTACATCGCGGTTATTTGCTTTTTCCTTCATTTTATATTCCTCCATTTATTCAACAACCTATTCAATACCTATTCAATGTCTATTCAATATCTATTTATTACTTATTCAACAATACCGATAATATCGGTCAATCTTTCAATTCCAAGGCGTTCCATTACACCAGGCAAATCCTCGATAATTTTCTTGCAGGCATATGGATCCACAAGATTAGCAGCGCCCACCTGAACAGCCGTTGCTCCTGCCATCATCATTTCGATTACGTCCTCCGCAGAGGCAACGCCGCCCATTCCTATAACAGGGATTTTCACAGCCTTGGCAACCTGATAAACCATACGAACCGCCACCGGGAAAATCGCAGGCCCCGAAAACCCGCCCATCTTATTGGCAATCACCGGCTGCCTCTTGTTAATATCAATCCTCATCCCCAGAAGAGTGTTAATCAGACTTATTCCATCAGCCCCAGCCGCCTCGCAACTGAGAGCGATGTCAACGATATCCGTAACATTAGGGCTCAGCTTGATGTAGACAGGCTTATCAGTCACCGCCTTGACCGCCCGAGTAACCTGGGCCGCACTTTCCGGCAGAACACCGTAGGCCATACCGCCGTTATGAACATTAGGGCAGCTTACATTGACCTCGATAATTCCCACCTGAGGCTGCTTATCCATAGCCTTGGCACATGCCACATATTCCATTATAGAAAACCCGCTAATGTTAGCAATCACCGGCTTATTATAAATCTTCGCAAGCTCCGGAAGCTCCCTCTCGCATACCGCATCCAGCCCCGGATTTTGCAGACCCACAGAATTAATCATTCCCATACTGCACTCAGCAATTCGCGGCTGAGGATTGCCGAAGCGAGGCTCAACCGTAGTCCCCTTAAAGGAAATAGAGCCCAAAATATTTATATCGTATAGCTCCGCAAACTCCTTGCCGTAGCCAAAAGTCCCGCTGGCCGGAATCACCGGATTGTCGAGAACAAGACCACTCAGGGTCACCCGTGTATCTACCATATTATTTCCTCCCTATCAAGCACCGGCCCGTCCTTGCAAATTCGCTTGTACCCGTACTTAGTTTCGCAGCTGCATCCCATGCATGCCCCAAAGCCGCAGGCCATTCTCGCCTCGAAGCTGAATTGGCCGCCCCATGATGCCGGGGCCTTGCCGCAGATTGCCCTAAGCATAGGTTCAGGTCCGCAGGCGCATACATAAGTAAAGTCTCGGCTGCGCTGACAAAGCCCATCGGCACTACGTGCAGCAGCCTCGCCGGGTTTACTGCCCGGGGCTGTCTCGCTGCCGAAGGCATCGGCAGGAGTGCTGTCATTGCCGAAGGCATCAGTTACGAAGCCCTTTAGCCCAAGGCTTCCGTCCACCGTGGTTACGGTTACATCAAGACCCAGAGCCTTGAATTCATCTATGTAGAATGCTTCATTCTTAGTATTAAATCCCAAAATCATCGACGGCTTTTGCCCTAGTTCAATGAGAGCCTTGGCAAGACCGTACATTGGAGGAACACCTACGCCCCCGCCAATGAGAAGAGGCCTTGGCATGTTGCCAGAAGTATTATCACTTGAGCTACCCTCAGCATCCCTTCCAATTATTTTTTCAAGGTCATAGCCGTTGCCAAGAGGCGCTAGGATGGGAAGGGATTGGCCCGCCTTCATCTTAGACATTGCCTTGGTGCCATCGCCAACCACCTTATATATTATGGTGAAGCCCCCGTCGTCATATTCGCATATAGATATGGGCCTTCTCAGATAATGGCCGTCAAGCTTGATGTTTACAAACTGACCTGGAGCACTAAACTCACCGCAGTCTCCCGCAAGCTTCATCCTATATATAGAGTTCAGGTTCGACCTACCAGTGCTGCCCTCTACAATGCAGATATTTTCAGTTATTTCAAATATTAAATCATTCATCTATTTCTCCTGCGGCATACCCCTCAACGAGGTGCTATCTTTCCCAAATTATATCGCCATCTACCATGGTCATTACAATCTGTCCGTCTACGTCCATTCCCTCAAAGGGTGTGCTCCTGCCCTTGGACAGGAACTCAGATGGATTAATCCTGCCGTGAACATTGAGGTCGATTATTGCAAGGTCTGCAATTTGATTATCCTCAATATATCCTCCAAAGCCCTTGTAGCCGTATTCATCTGCGTCAAGTCCGAAGACCCTTCGCGGAGCAATGGCCATCAGGTCAATGAGCCTTTCCAGTGTAATAATTCCCTTGCCAACAAGCTCCGTGTATAGAACAGGGAAGGAAGTTTCAAGGCCTACAATTCCGAAGGCGCTTCCTGCAAGTCCCTTGGACTTTTCCGCAAGGCTATGAGGTGCATGGTCAGTGGCTATCATATCCACAGTTCCGTCTTTGATTCCCTCAATTAACGCAGCCTTGTCAGCCTCGCTTCTTAGAGGTGGATTCATCTTGAAGCGACCGTCCTCTTGCAAATCCTCCTCACAGAGAACCAGATAATGAGGAGCAGTTTCGCAGGTAACATTTACGCCCCTTGCCTTGGCAGCCCTTACAAGCTCTACTGTTTCCTTAGTGGAAACATGGCAGATGTGATATTGGACTCCCGTCTTTGCTGCAAGGTCAATGTCCCGCTCCGCCTGAACCCACTCACTTTCGGAGCAAATCCCCTTGTGTCCATTGGCAGCTGCATATCTTCCCTTGTGAATGTATCCACCAAAGAGAAGGGTTTCATCCTCGCAATGGGCAGCTATCGGTTTGTTTAATTTCTTGGCAAGTAGCATTGCCTCTTCCATAAGGCTTTCACCTTGGACACCCTTGCCGTCGTCAGAGAACCCGATTACATAAGGAGCCATTTCCTCCATCAAGGCGAGCTGACCCTGGCCCCTTTGCTCGCGGGTTATAGTCCCGTAAGGAATAACCTTTACATGGGCATCACGGTCAATGATGTCAAGCTGAACCCTAAGATTTGCAAGGGTGCTTGGCACCGGGTCAAGGTTTGGCATAGGGCACACGCAGGTGTAGCCGCCATGGGCCGCCGCTGCGGTTCCTGTTGCAATGGTTTCTTTATAAAAAAAACCGGGCTCCCGCAGATGCACATGAACATCAACGAAACCCGGAACAATAAACATATTATTGCAGTCTATTACCTTATCATATATAGAATTTTGAGGGCAATCATTCTCTTGGCTGTTATCACGGACAAAAACACGGCCGCCGGATACAAAAACATCTTGGGACCTGAAGCCATTTCTCGTAAAGATATTTCCGTTTTTTAATAAAACCTTCATAAAACCGTGCCCTTTCTTTTGCCTAAATCTTCGACATCTTATAACAATAAGATGAGCGTGTCAATAGACTTTTTTACATATTTAGATGAGATAATTTTTATAATTATTTCATACAATTATTATATATTTAATTTGGGGTCAAGTAAACAATATGTTACAATATATATAGTAAGAAAAAATATTTTTGACAGAAACTTCTCAGCTATATGGGGAGGTTCAAAAGGAGAGACATGGCAGCTAAGCGAAAGATTAAAAAACAGGAATCACTTCTTGTAACCATTATATTCATTGTAATCGTGATGGGAGTTTTCATCCTTACGGATTTGGCAGAGGACAACGAGGGCGTTACCGAGATTCCCCAGGGAGAAATGACCGTCAGCTTTATTGATATCGATCAGGGCAACGCAACCCTAATCCAGCTGGGCGGTGTCAACACCCTTATAGATACAGGCAAAGAAAAGGCATATGGCGATTTGTCCGCCTATCTTGACAATGCGGGGGTCAGAACCATAGATAATTTCATCATCACCCATCCCGATTCGGACCACATGGGCGGTGCGGACCTAATCATCAAGGACTACGACGTGAAAAACTTCTATATTACATACTACACAAGCACAACCAACGAGTATAAGGAAATGCTTCGGGAGCTCTACGCAAAAAATCTCCCACTCAATAATTTGTATGAGGGAGATTTGGTTGAGGTCGGAGAAGCAGCAACATGCCAGGTTTTGTCTCCGGCTAAGGGTGCCTACTACGATGATTCGAATTCTGCTAGCGTTGTAATGATGCTTGCCTTCGGCAAGGAAAGGTTCCTGCTGACAGGGGATATCCCAAGTAAGGTTGAAGGGGACATCAGAGATAAATACGATATAGATGTAGATGTGCTTCAGGTTGCTCATCACGGCTCAGACGGCAGCAACGGCGTGCTGTTCCTCAAGAACGCATCCCCAGAGTACGCAGTTATCAGCGTTGGCGAGGATAACTCCTATGGACATCCGAGGAAGAATATCCTCAATAGATTAAATGAGTATGCAGGGCTAACCCTTAGAACCGACCTTAACGGCGACATTGTATTCAAGACCGACGGCCACACTATTAACTACACAGTAGAACGAGGCGAGGCTGCAGGCGGTGAGGCTGACAGCGCCGCATAGCTTCAATAAAAAATCCCCTCGAGCTTGAGGGGATTTTGTTTAATCAGTTTCATGCGAACAGGTCGCGAATTAGAACTAGCAGCAGGTTGTTGTCGTACAGGGTTCCTGCAACATAGGACTTGTCCAGGGCTTCCATTACATCAGGAACAAGGCTCGGCAATATTAGTCCCAGGATTGGAACCAGCAGTGCTAGGAATACCAGCACCAATATGCCGCCACGAACAGTGCCTGCAACGAATCCTGCGAAGCCGTCTACGAACCCAACTATGCCACCATTATATTTCTTAGAGAATAATCTGTTTAGGAAAAAGCAGATTATTTTTATTGCAAATATAATCAGCAGGAATGAGATTATTGTCATCAAAATTCCTGTCATTGAAAGAACCGCATTATATATGAAGGTATCTCCTGCAGAGTCTAGGCTATCACTATAAAGGGTGGGAATGGATTGATAGGTTGCATCCTCAGCCAGACTTGCTGACATAGTGCTTGCAATCTTGGCATTGATTGTATCATCAATCAATGTCTTTTCTACGAGAAAATCCTTCACATTGTCGCAGAAGAAGAATCCCACTGCAAGGCCCACAACCCAATGCATACAGTTGAGCACGGTGTGAGTGAAGCCTCCGCGCACGCCCAATATTATTGACGCCAGCAATATGACGGCTATTATTATATCCATTACCATGGGATTTCACCTCCTATATCGCCTTTCCCAAGAATAGGCGAAAGATTTGTTACATATGCTTATACTACTAAAAAATTGCAAAAAAAGCAAGTAGAGAGGTTCCCCAATGAAAAAGGAGATAATTAAAACCGAGACGGCTACGGCAGACTTCGCATATATCGGAGATGAAAGGATATATATTTACTGCAGGATGGAGATTTATAGGCAGGGGTCGCCCGAGGGGGCGGGCAAGGCAGGAAACCCCGAGGGAAATGTGAGCAAAACTCTGGCAAGACCTTCATCCCCATGGCAGAGGGTATTTGAGCGGGCAGGGACTCTGCCAAAGGAGAACCCATTCGCCCAGGGGCAAGACGAAACCGGGGCAACCTGGAAACTCTGGAAGGAAACCCAAGGGCTTTGCCCTTTTTCTGAAGCCAATCTCGCCAGCTATGGGCACATTCTTCTTGGTGAGCCGGCAAGGGAGGGGTTCATGAAGGAGGAGGAGGCAGGGCGGCATTATGTTGCAATTCCAGGCAGGTTCATGGGCAGGGAGCAGCCTATGGCGGGGCAGCGAGTTTTCACATTGTGGCAGCCTATGAGTGGCGCGGAGAAAACCTTTGACGATATAATGACCGCCAGCCGTGAGGAAATCGAGTATATTTATGGTTACTGGATTGCGCGGGTTGACATAGGAACGGGAGAGTTCAGTGAGGCGTGATTGTATTATTTTGTATACAAATACTGGTTGAATAATGGATTGAAATGTGGTAACATTGTATGGTATATGAAGAAGTTTATGAATGAGGCACTTTTGGAGGCTCGCAAGGCCTACCAGCTGGGAGAAATCCCTGTGGGTGCCATCGTCGAAAAAGACGGTGAAATAATTGGACGAGGTCATAACTTGACTGAGACGGATAAGGACCCTACGGCTCATGCAGAGATGATTGCCATTAGACAGGCGGCGTCGGTGCTGGGCGGCTGGAGACTGATTGGCTGTAACATGTATGTTACGCTGGAACCCTGCGCCATGTGTGCGGGTGCAATCCTTTGGTCAAGAATAGAGAATCTATATATCGGGACGGCGGACCCCAAGTCGGGAGCTTGCGGCTCGGTATTCAACATTGTTCAGGAAGAAAAATTAAATCATTTTGTTAACATACAGACGGGCATTTGCCAAGAGGAATGTAGCAAAATACTTAAGGACTTTTTCGCAGAGCTTAGAGATACAAGAAATACAAAGGAATAATAAATCGGAGGAAACGCACATGAAAAGAATAGGCGCAATTGTTTGTCTATCAGCACTTATAACTTTATTATCAGCATCATTTTGTTTCGGAGCAGGACTTGAGCTTGAGGACACATATCCGAAGAATGATCAGACTAATACTTCAATCGAAAATTTATGCGTTAAGCTATATTTTAATAGTAGTGTCAGTGACGCGGCAACTCAAAAGGCCAACGCTGATTGCTTTGAAATAGTTGACGACAAGGGTAAGGCAATTCCAATCAGAGTTCTTGCTAGACCTGAGGATGAGGGACTGGTTTTGGTTCTTGCTGACAACACCAAGATTCGTGCTAACGAAAAGATATCAATCAAAGAAGATACAAAATATACCCTGAGAATTTCGGGAGATTTCGTAGATGACAAGGGTGTAGCTCTTGGCGAGGATTCTACAATTTCCTTCACTACCTTGAATCAATCCAGAAGTAACAGCATCAATATGATATTGATGGTTGTCATGTTTGGTGCAATATTCGTATTCTCATCACGTAGTATGAAGAAGCAGATGGCTAAACAGGATGTTGACAAGAAGGAAAACAAGGTTAACCCTTACAAGGAAGCTAAGAGAACAGGCAAATCTGTTGAAGAAATCGTAGAGAAAACTGAGAAGGAAAAGGCAAGAAAGGCCGCAAGGGACGCAAGGAAGCGTGCAAGAGGCGAGACAGTAGTGCCTGAGGAAGAAGACGATTACGATTACAGTGATACTAATTATTACAGAGTTAAGAGACCTCGTCCGATTTCGGAGGCAGGCAGCACATATAAGACAGGCCGCAAGGCTGAAGCTGAGAAGCGAGCAGCCGAGGCAGCAAAAAAAGCTAAATACGCCGCACAGAATAAGAACAAGGGTAAGGGCAAAAAGAAGAAATGATAACAAATGAGCGGCTTGAAACCGCTCATTTTCTTTTAAACCAAATAATGCAATAATGCTGCGAGCAAATAGGAGATTGATGCAAGTGAAGGAATATAAGGGCAAGGCCTATGCAAAGATAAATCTTTCCATTGATGTAGGCGGCAAAACTTCAGAGGGCTATCACATGGTGGATATGATTATGCACCAGATTGAGATGCATGATGATGTGACGGTGAGATGGATTCCGGCAGAGGACAAGCCTGCGGGGGATATAGCCATTAAGGTGACCACCAACAGATACTACCTACCTACAGATGAGAGGAATCTGGCATATAAGGCTGCCATGCTTATGGTCAA
>DATESI010000009.1:0-2346 GCA_035270905.1 Anaerovoracaceae bacterium | reverse complement strand
GGTTTGGTGTAATACCGAAGCCCGGCGCTAGATTGTAAAGGAATGGCTGGAGTATCAATGCTCCTATAAACCAAATACCCGCTTGCCAGTACTTCATATAATCACCGTAACCTTTTGCAATGTCTTAAAGTTAACAGATGGTTTAACTGTTACCATCTTAAGCTGTGTGTCACTGTCATAGATAACGTCCATAACTCTTCCGATTTCGATTCCTCTCGGATAAACTCCCATTCCTGATGTAATCAGCATATTGCCTTCAACAACCTTGGCATCGGAGTCAATCATGAATCCTTCAAGGCCGCCTTCATGGGAGCCTTGAACCACACCAATAAGTCCTAGATTGGTTAAAACTCTAAAGCTTACCTTGGTGGTTTCGTCTACGATGGCTGTAACTCTCGCCCATGATTCGCCAACCTCACAAATCCTTCCCACAAGACCGTCTCCGCAAATAACGATATCATTTACTTCTATACCGCTCTCGCTTCCTTGGTTGATGGTGAAAATATTCATCCAGTTAGTTCCGTCCATAGAAATTACGTCTGCCGAAACATAGTCGCCCTTCACCTCATAGTTTTCGTAATTCAAAATACCAGAAAGAGATCTGAGCTGGTCAAGCTGATTAGCATCAAGGGTGGCCTCAATTACTCTCTGCTGCAAGGCTTCGTTTTCTTCCTTGAGAGCCTTGTTTTCTTCTTGAAGCTCCTCATAGGAAAACATCCCCGAAACACTTCCAGAGATTTTTGACGCCAAATTGCTTATTGGCTCTGTCACAACTGATGCAACATCATTAATGGCTCTTGTAACAAAGTTGCTTCTGCCTCCGCTTGCTATTGCAGCCAGCAGCAAAATCAATGTAATTACAATTACCGCCAATAAGACCGTTATCAATCTATGTTCTTTAATCCATTTCATAGCTTAATTATCCTATCTTCTCGTTATGCTCTTAGCATAAAGCTTAAGTTTTTCCAAATCGTTAAGGCTTGTTCCTGCACCCAGTGCAACAACCTCAAAGGCGTTCTCTGCAACGATAACGCTCATCCCTGTATCCTTCTCAATTAGCTTGTCTAGGTTTTCGACCATTCCGCCGCCGCCAGAAAGAATCATTCCGTTGGATGCGATATCCGCAGCGATTTCTGGAGGAGTCTTTTCTATGGTAGTCTTGATTCCATCGATAATAACATCCATGGATTCCTGAAGTGCTACCTGCATGTCCTTATTTGAAACCTCAAGAGTCTTAGGTAGACCAGAAATAAGGTCTCTGCCTCTTGCGTTCATTGTCTTAATTATTTCATTGCCAAATTCATCTACATCAATAAGGGCTGTTCCCACATTAATCTTCAAATCCTCAGCTGTTCTCTCACCGATCAAAAGAGCATGTCTTTTTCTCATATATTGAATAATTGCGTCATTGAATCTATCCCCTGCATATCTTATTGATGAGCTTGCTACTATACCGCCTAGGGCGATGATAGCAATGTCTGTTGTTCCTCCACCAATGTCTGCAATCATGCATCCTGTTGTTCCATCAACGGGCATTCCCGCACCGATTGCTGCTGCCATAGGCTCTTCAAGAATGAATACCTCGGAAGCTCCCATGCCTCTAGTAACCTCCTCAACAGCTCTCTTTTCTACTTCAGTTACACCGCTAGGTACTCCTACGGCTACTCTAAAATTCTTAAATCTGTTAGCAGAGATTGCCTGACCGATAAAGGCCTTCAGCATGTCTGCTGTTCTGTCAAAATCGGAAATTACTCCGTCCTGAAGGGGCCTTACTACCGAAATATTACTAGGTGCCTTACCAAGCATTGCCTTAGCATCCTGACCTACTGCCAACGTAACTCCTCTTTCTACATCTACTGCAATTACTGATGGCTGATTGAGCACGATACCCTGGTCCTTGATATAAATCAGCGTATTTGCTGTTCCCAGGTCAATCCCCATATCCTTTGACGCAAATAGTTTAAACATTATGTACTACCTCCAATATTATCAATAAAAATTATGATCCTAGTCGATTACGCCCATAGCCTTCAAACTTGAATATTCTCCGTCTCCTATAATGATATGGTCCAGTACCCTTATTCCCAGCAAATCCCCGCCTTCTCGTAGTCTCTTGGTAGTCACAATGTCCTCCTGGCTTGGGGTTGGATCCCCGCTGGGATGATTGTGAACAAAGATTACGCCTGCGGCGCTTTTTTTGATTGCGGCGGAATACACCTCTCTTGGGTGTACCACCGTGCTGGAGAGTTCTCCTATTGACACGTCATCAATGTAGATGACCTCGCCCTTAGTGTTGACCATACAGGTCTTAAAATATTCTTTTTTTAGGTATCGCATATCCTCCAT
>DATESI010000008.1:0-3383 GCA_035270905.1 Anaerovoracaceae bacterium | reverse complement strand
ATATAGAGGGGTGGCATTTGCCACCCCTCTATTATAACTAAATCGTTTCGAAACTGCAACCATCAAATAGCAAATCAAAACGACAAATTCCCTTGTAGCCGCAATAATCGCATGGCGTTTTCTCTCCAGACTTTTTTGGCTTAAGCTCTATGCAACCCCTTACAAGATTGTTGCAAAGTTCCTTGACCTTCCCATCAAACTCCTGCTGGAATTCTACAAATTCTTCCTCCTCCATTAGGAACCCTTCTGATGTTCCGCTTATCCCGTCCTTGCCATTGCGAAGAGGCAGAATGTCACTGAATTTCTCAAAATCACCTGCAATGCTGTCAATGGTTTCGGGATCGTTGACCATTACGCCATTAAGCTTGAATTCCTTCTTGACCGCATCACCAATCTTGTCTGCAAGCTCGTTCTGATCCTTGCCTGTCATGTTGATGCTAGGTTCCCCGACAAGGAAGTAAAACACTCCCGCAGGCTTACGTTCGCCTGCAGCCGCAAGGTAAAGCATAAGCTGCAAACGGTAGCCCGCCTTGGCTTCCTCGACACTGAATTTCTCATTGCCAGTCTTGTAGTCGATAACCTTCGCCCTATCGTTTGGCAATACATCCAAACGGTCAATTTGTCCCTCTATATATACCTTGCGATCACCAAGGTCAATTTCGATAGGCGCAATCTGTCGCCCTCGTCCAAAGCCCACCTCGAAATAGCCTGCCTTGATCTTGCCTGTTCGCACCTGGGTAGTCAAAACCCAACAGATTTCACCGCAAATCTCAGCAATTCTCTCCATCTTGTATTGCTCTTCCTTGCCTTGGGTCAGCAATCCCTCACGATAAGATCCCGCCTCGCTGGCTACAATTTCGCGAGCAAGGGCAAAACATTCCTCATAGGATATAGTCATCCATTTGGAGTTTACATCAGTAAGTCCTACACCTGCCTCCGTTAGTCTCTCCGAATATTTCATTAGGCAGCTATGGTAAACATCTCCGATTTCTCTAGGTGACACCTCGTAAACTCGTCGTTCTTCTGGTCTAAGGCCATAGAGGACATAATGCGAAAATGGACATCTGCTATACTTTTCAAGTCTTGATGGACTGACCGACATATCACCCCCACGGCGGTTAAAAAGTGCCTCCGCAAGTTGCCTCCCCACCGGCGGCAGTTCATTCTTAAATGCAAGTCCCTGCCTCAAAATCTCTGCTGCCTCCTTGCGATACTCCTCATACCAGTGCAAGGTCTCCTGCCAGCAGGCCTGATTGCTAGGGCTCTCTGGCTTGCATCTCATAGCTCCTGCCAAATGCCTTAGAGTATTCACCTCGCCGCCCACCAAATCCATTTCCTCATCTCGGTTCAGCACATCCAGCAAATGCTTCACCTTGGAGCCCTGCTTCTCGCTTGACTCCTCGATTTGTTCAATGAGCTCAGAGGCCCTGGCCTCATGGCCCTCCTCGTCAGAGGTCGCATAGCTGACCCAAAGATGCTCCGTTGGCTTAGCCAGGTTTTTGTATATTGCCAGACTTTCTTCGAGAGTCCTAATATTATCCGCCTTGCAAATTTCTTTGCCTGCGTCAAAGAAAATCTGTTTCTCGTCGTCAGAAAACAGGCCTTCACTTGCTGGTCCCGCAGGAAGAACTCCCTCATTGGCACCCATAACAAGCAGGGCTTTGATTCCGCTGCAGCGGGTTCGCTGCATTGTACCTAGAATTATTCCGTCAGCAGTAGGTGGCAAAACCCCTACCTCGACCTCTTCAAATCCAACCTCAAACAAATCACGGAAGGTCTTTCCATCAAATTTGTCATCACCGATAAGGGCAACAATCTGATCCATAATTCCCATCATCTTGCCCCAAATCTGTGCAGTTTCATTGGCCTCCTCCATGAGACCCTTCCCCTGCTGCAACGTAATATATTCCTCAATTTTGGCTGCAATCTTAATATCATCTACAAGAAATTCATAGAATCCTGTGGTGAATTCCCTTATATTATCCGCCGTCTTATGCAGCTTCTCGAATCTGCCTATAATATCAACCGTAGCCTGTCTTGCTGCCTCAACACGCCCAAAAACTTCATCTCCAAGCTCCCCCCTGCCTTTGGCAAAGGGCTTTTGCCACATGGTGCCGCGAATTTTGTATTGCAATGCATAGTTCTCAAGGTCTTCAATATCCGTCACATCAAGCTCCGTCAATCCCGTCTTAAGCAACCTGAAGATATCCTGTGTGCGATATCCTTCTATTACAATATCAAGAAGGGCTATCGCAAATATGATAATAGGAGAATTGAGTATTCCTCTCTTTTTGTCCACGAAGATTTCGATGCCATATTCTGCAAAGATTCTCTCTATGACAGAGCTACGCATATTCTGGTCGTTACAAATTAGGGCGATTTCTCTATGTCTTAAACCCTTATCGCGAATCAATTCCATGACAAAGGCAGCAGCAGATTCCGCCTCGTTATAGATGCTTGCTGCTTTGACGATAGTTGTTTCCCTTGCAGTCAGGTCGATTTGGTAGTCGGCACCAGTTAGTTTTTCTAGGCAGCAAACCTGGGCACGAGCTCCCATTTCCTCGGCCTTTGCTCTTAGGTTGGCGATAACCATCTGTGGCAGCTTGAACATTTGCGCGTCTCTATCAGGGCCGTCTGCATCTAGGGTCATGACAATATTTACATCCCTTGCGTATTTCATCAGCTCCCCCAGCACCCCAAGTGCCTTAGGAGCAAAGCTTTCAAAATCGTAAACCCAAACCTCATTTTCCCTAACAAAGGCCGACTGGCCGATTTTGCCTAGGAAAAGGTCTATGTAATCCTCGGAGTCTGTGTACTTGCCGGCGATTCGCTGCTCATATTTGCTGTAAATAAGCTCAAGGTCTGCAAGCTTTTTCTTAAAGAATGAGTCCTCCTTAAGGGCTTCCGCCATTTCTCTAAGGTCGCCTGCCCCTGCGTTATATTGCTTCATCTCGGAAATGAAATTGTTGACCATTTCGATGAAAGAATTTTTGTCCTCGAAGCCTCGGTAAACCTGCAGGTCATCGCGGCTCTCCCGGGCAATTTGGGATAGGAGCATATGGCGGCCATACTTATCTATGAAGGTGGTCTTGCCACCACCAAGTTCACCGAGAAGTCTATATCCAAGCCTTGACATGCTGATGATTTCAACATCCATTAAACCAGGTGCGTTGAGGTACTTTATTGCCTGTTTTTCTGCACCCAAAGTATACTGGTCCGGCACAATAACCATGGCCGGACCCGCTAAATTGTCGTATATGAATCTTTCTTTGTCAAAATTCTTCTTCCCGTAATAAATTTTCAGCATAATGTATTACTCCTCGCTCTCTCGCACGCCGTACCCCCGGTGCATTTTGAAAGACCTAACCCCAAAACCCGGACCG
>DATESI010000007.1:0-5954 GCA_035270905.1 Anaerovoracaceae bacterium | reverse complement strand
TAGTTGGGAGACCAAACGTGGGCAAATCAACATTTTTTAATAAGATAGTGGGAAGAAGAGTTTCCATTGTGGAGGATACTCCTGGCGTAACGAGAGACAGAATTTACGCAGAGGCAGAGTGGAGCGGAGTTCATTTCGCCCTAATCGATACAGGGGGAATTGAGCCTACAAGTCAGGACATAATTCTTTCTCAGATGAGAGAGCAAGCCGAAATCGCCATGGATATGGCAGATGTAATACTTTTTTTAGTTGACGGCAAGGAGGGTTTAACCCACGCAGACCGCGAGGTTTCTAACATGCTTATGCGTACAGGCAAGCGTGTAATTTTGCTTGTAAACAAGGTGGATAACCCTAAGGTTTTACCTGATTACTTCTATGACTTTTATGAGCTTGGACTTGGTGAGCCAGTTCCTATGTCAGCAGTAAACATGCTCAACTTCGGTGATGTTCTTGACATGATAGTTGAGAGCTTCCCAGAGAACATGGAGGATGAGGAAGAGGAGGACATTAAGGTTGCAGTAATAGGTAAGCCTAATGTTGGCAAGTCCTCATTAATCAACGCATTCCTCAATGAAAACAGAGTAATCGTTTCACCAATAGCTGGAACCACAAGGGACTCCATAGATACACCATTTGAGTGGGACGGAGATAAGTATATCTTGATTGATACTGCAGGAATCAGAAGGCAGAGCAGAATCAAGGAGGATATAGAAAAATACAGCATAGTAAGGGCAGTTGCAGCCATTGAGCGTTGCGACGTTTGCCTTCTTATGATAGATGCAAGCGAGGGAATCACAGAGCAGGACAAGAAGATTGCAGGAGTGGCACACGAGGCTGGCAAGGGAATTGTAATCGTAGTCAACAAGTGGGACCTTCTTGAGAAGGAAACCAACACCATGAGAGACTTCGAGCGTGAAATCGCCGCAGAGCTTCAGTTCATGGCATATGCTCCGGCAGTATTCATTTCTGTCAAGGAAAAACAGAGACTCTTTAATGTAATTGCAATGGTTAAGTCTGTTGCAGAGACAAGGGCAATGAGAATACCGACAGGACAGCTCAACAGCTTGATTACGGATGCAACCATGATGAAGCAGCCACCGTCAGACAAGGGTAAGCGTTTGAAGATTTACTACGTTACACAGGTTGGAATCAAGCCACCACTATTCTCATTCAAGGTCAACTCAAGGGCACTCATGCATTTTTCATATTCGAGATATCTTGAGAACAAAATCAGAGACGCATTCGGCTTCAAGGGAACATCAATTAAGTTTGTGTTCCGTGAGAAGGCTGACAAGGATATATAAATTGACCATCACGTATAAATCAAAAGCCAAGGAAGAAGGAGTGATATCATGGAAATAGCACTATATATAATAGCAGTTGTCATAGCATACTTGATAGGAAATATTTCCCCGGCAATTATTCTGGGAAAAATTAAGGGCGTTGACATTAAGAAAGAGGGTAGCGGCAATGCAGGCACTACTAACGTGCTTAGAGTTCTAGGAAAGAAATATGCAGTCATAACTCTCATAGTAGACATACTTAAGGGTGTGCTAGCTGTAGCTCTCAGCTACTTCATTTTGGCATACTATCCAGTAGTTGCAACCTGTGCAGTTGCAGTATTTATCGGTCATGTATTCCCTGTATTTCACAAATTCAAGGGTGGCAAGGGAGTAGCAACAGCCTTCGGTGCAGCACTAGCAATCAACTGGCAGCTTGCACTTATATCTCTAGGAATTGCAGCCCTTGGACTTCTCGTTTCAAAGAGAATGTCAGTAGGTTCAATACTTGCAGCCATTTCATTCGGAGTGCTGTCATGGTTTATGGCACCGGATTTCTTCTGGTATGCACTTGTTATTGTTGTAATAATTCTGTGGGGACACAGAGCAAATATAGTTAGATTATGTAAGGGTGAAGAACCCAAGATGAGCTTCAAAAAGTAGGGAAAGGCGAAACAATGAAAAAGATTGGTATTATAGGTGCAGGCAGCTGGGGAACAGCTCTTGGAATTACACTTAGCACTAAGGGACACGAGGTTAGAATATGTGATGTTAACAAGGAACACATTGAGGAGATGCGTGCCAATAATGAGAACACTAGATACCTACCGGGAATTAAGTTCAACGAGAACTTCCATATAGTAGATAGCACCGAGGAAGCCCTAAAGGGGGCAGATGTTGCCCTTTTCTCGGCACCAGCCCAGCACTTTAGAAGTGCCTTCGAGGCAGCAATCCCTTTCATCGAGGATAACATGGTTGTTGTTAATGTTGCCAAGGGTATCGAGCAGCATACACTTATGAGACTGTCAGAGATTGCATATCTTCTCAAACCTGACGTTAACTATGTTGTTTTGTCAGGACCATCTCACGCTGAGGAGGTTGGCAGAGCCCTTCCTACAACCGTGGCCGTGGCTTCACAAAACATGAAGCTGGCTGAATATATCCAGGATGTATTTATTACGGATAGATTTAGAGTATATACCAACGAGGACGTTATCGGCGTTGAGCTTGGTGGAGCACTTAAGAATATCATCGCTCTAGGAGCAGGAATATCCGATGGAATGGGCTTCGGCGACAATGCCAAGGCTGCAATGATGACTCGTGGAATTACAGAAATGCGTAGACTCGGCGTTAAGCTGGGTGCGGATACCAATACATTTGCGGGGCTTGCTGGCATAGGCGACCTAATTGTAACATGCACAAGTATGCATTCACGTAACAGACGTTGCGGCATTATGATTGGTGAAGGAGTAAAGCCTTCGGAAGCCACAGCAAAGGTTGGCATGGTTGTCGAGGGTATGTTTACTGCCGAGGCGGCTTACGAGCTTGCTAAGAAGGTGGGGGTAGAAATGCCGATTACCGAGTGCATATATGATGTAATCAAAGAAAACATTGATGCCAAGGAGGCCGTTGGCCTGCTTATGGGTAGAGACAGAAAAAATGAGATGCATATATAATTGACTTTTCAGTTATAATGAGATAAAGTAATAAAGAGGTCATACACAATGATGAAACCAAGCAAAGTACATAAGATAACTTCAAAACATGGCTTTACACTTGCCGAGCTTCTTGTGGTGGTTGCAATCCTTGGGATTTTGGTAACCGTCTCTTTTGTTGTGTTCGGAGGTAACAGCGGGGATGCCGAAAGAGCAGCCTGCGATGCTAATAAGACAGCAATCAAGCAATACCTTGACATCAATGATGTTAACAGCATGGAATTGGTTCAAAAAACCAACTACACAGATGCCGAACTAGAGGGCTTGCTTACAAATGCCAAGGCTTCAATGGACGAATCCTGCGAATGCCCTTCTGGTGGACATTATTCAATATCCATGTCCGCTGATGGAAACTTTGTAGTTACATGCAGCGTGCATGATGGTGGCGAGATAGACCCGGGTCTGCCTGTCTTTGGAAGCGATAAAGAGTCGTTCGATAAGGCAGTCAATTTGATTTACGGCAGCCAATACAAAAAAATTGATTTGGACAGTAATGCTTCTAAAGATGGAATTGTATCAGACAATATTATAGCAATAAGGGAAATATTATCGGGAAGTGGAATTGATCCTGACAGTGAACTACTGACAACATGGCAATACAATGGTAAAAATGTGTAGCATTCATGAAGGCACAATAGATGACCCAGATACACGACAGCATTTGTTTAGTGCATTAGAAAATTTGGTGCGTAATTCAAGTATTAAAGACTATATTTTTGTTCATAAAAAAGACAATTATATTGACTCTCTAGCACCGTCGCCCAATGTGTCGTTGATACAGCCTGAAATTGGTAAGGTCCTGCAAGGGAGCAGTGAGGGGTTCACAACATGGTCACTTCGAGTAAATAACACTGAAGGGGCAAATGACAGAACGCTCAAGTTATATTGGACAGGAGAAGATATAAAAGATAAGAAGGCAAATACAGATCAAATAAATACACTGTGCTATAATTTTGATACAAAGAAATATTCTGTTACAACCATGGATATAAAACATGGGAATACGACAACTTATGGGGATTATAATGTTTTAAGATTTAAAAACACTGTTGGTAATATTGAATATGACACCTACGAGGAAGCTCTTGCAGCATACAAGGCGGCTCAGTAACAAATATGCAAGATATAAAATTTTTAACGCACCAGCGGTTGACTGTTGGTGCGTTTTGTATAATAATAAATAGGCGACTTTGAAATAAAGGGGGCATAGTGATCTGTCCCAAATATAATATATGAGGTAACATAACTAATGGAAAAAACATTTCACATAACAACCTTTGGTTGTCAAATGAATGAACATGATTCGGAAATAATGGCGGGAATGCTGACGGAGAAGGGCTACAGCCAGGCGAGGGAGCGTAAGGATGCTGACGTTGCAATTATCAACACCTGCAGCATTAGAGAAAACGCTGACAAGAGATTCTTCGGGACACTGGGACAGCTTAAGAAGAAGAAGGAAGCAAACCCTGACTTTATTGTATGTGTATGCGGGTGCATGATGCAGCAGCAGCATGTAATCGACGCCATCAAGCAGAGATACCCATGGGTGGATATAATCTTTGGAACCCATAACATACATCAATTTCCTGAATTAATCGACAATGTGAGAAGAGAAAAGAAAAAGCAGGTTGAAATATGGCCTGAAGCAGGAGAAATTGTGGAAGGGATGCCGGCAAAGAGAATGCTAAAATCCAAAGCCTTGGTTAACATTACATATGGCTGCAATAACTTCTGTACATACTGCATAGTGCCCTATACAAGAGGCAGGGAGCGAAGCCGTAAGCCGGAGGATATAGTTGGTGAAATCAAAAATTTGGTGGCTGATGGTGTCAAGGAAGTTATGCTTCTAGGACAGAATGTCAATTCATACAGAGGGTGCAGTGATGCCTGTGATGACAATTCTACATGTGACAATGAAAAGTGCTTTGATACAGATTTTGCAGATTTGATTTACATGATTAATGATATTGATGGCCTTGAGCGAATTAGATTTATGACATCCCACCCTAAGGATTTGTCAGACAAGCTAATTCAGGCATATGTGGATTGCGACAAGCTTTGCAAATATGTTCATCTTCCAGTTCAGTCGGGAAGCACAGATGTACTCAAGCGAATGAATAGAAAATATACTAGGGAAGATTACCTCAACCTTGTAGGCAAGATAAAGAAAGCCGTTCCCGGCATTACCATTTCCACAGACATAATCGTGGGATTCCCGGGTGAAACAGAGGCCGACTTTGAAGATACCCTTGCACTGGTGAAAGAGGTGGAATACGACTTTGCCTTTACTTTCCTTTACTCAATAAGAAAGGGTACACCAGCTGAGAAATTCGAGGATCAAATACCGGAGGATGTAAAGCACGAGAGATTTAACAGGCTTGTTGAGGTTGTCAACGATATCGGTGCCAAGAAAAACGTGGCATACGAGGGCCGCATAGAAAAGGTTTTGGTGGAGGGACCGAGTAAGACTAACAGCAAGACCTTTACGGGCAGAACAGACGACTTCAAGCTTGTGAACTTTAAGGGGAGTTCCGACATGGTTGGCAAAATTGTAGATGTGAAGATTGTCGAGGGCAAAACCTTCAGCTTGGAAGGAGAAGTTATTGAAGTTTACAATAATCGCGAAAGAATTTATCATGAACTTGAAATCTCTGAACGACAGATTGCGAGTGGTAACGTTAAGGATGCAAAAGAGGTAATATCTTTTTTGAGGTCGAAATATGACTTATAATGTGATTGTTAGCCGGCATGCTGTGAAGATCCTGTAAAAGAAATATAAGACCGGGACAACTCTCGGTCTTTTTTGCGTCACGAGGTGTGTTCGGAAATCAGAACAATAAATTCAAAAAAGTGAACGCAATGTCTCCTCTTTCACGAAATTAAACGAGGTTTGACGGCATAAAAGTGCTTTTTCCGTAAAAAAGTATTTTGGCACGAAAAATGCAATATTATAAGACAC
>DATESI010000006.1:0-2806 GCA_035270905.1 Anaerovoracaceae bacterium | reverse complement strand
AAGATACTTTATACTCAAGATGAGATATGGCAGAGATCCAAGGAAATAGCTAAGCAAATTTCAGAGGACTATGCCGGAGAAGAACTTATGCTGGTAGGGACTCTAAAAGGAGCAATTCTGTGGATGGGAGATATTATGAAGAACCTTTCCATCGAGACAACTATTGATTTTATGGTTGCAAGCAGCTACGGCTCAGGGACTACAAGCAGTGGAGTAGTTACAATCAGCAAGGATATCGATTTGGACCTTTATGGTAAGAACATTTTACTTATTGAGGATATAGTCGATACAGGAACAACACTTAAGTTCCTCAAGGAACATCTTGCAGACAGAAGACCTAAGAGTGTGAAAATCTGTACTCTTCTTGACAAGCCTTGCGGAAGAAAGGCGGATTTGGAGCCTGACTATGTTGGTTTCACAGTAGGCGATTTGTTTATCGTAGGATATGGTCTTGATTATGACCAGAGATACAGAGATTTACCTTATATCAGCTACCTCAGTGGTAATGAATAGAGTTAATAATTTTAATACGAAGGAGATATTAAAAATGAGTTATCAAGTAAACATCGGTTTATCAAACAAGCATGTACATCTAAGCCAAGCAGACTTAGAGGCACTATTTGGCAAAGGATATGAATTACATCCGACTAAGGCTTTAGTTCAGCCGGGTCAGTTCGCATCAGAAGAAAAGGTTGACATCGTAGGACCTAAGGCAACACTTAAGGGTATCAGAGTTTTGGGACCTGTTCGTCCGGAAACACAGATTGAGCTTGCTATGACAGATGCAAGAACAATCGGAATTAAAGCACCGGTTAGAATGTCTGCAGATTTAGACGGAACACCTGGTTGCAAACTAGTTGGACCATGCGGAGAAATCGAATTGGCAAAGGGCGTTATCGTTGCTAAGAGACATCTTCACCTTAACGACGCACAGGCTGCTGAAGCAGGTGTCAAAGATGGAGATATCGTAAGCATTAGAATAGAAGGCGAAAGAGCCGTTGTATATGACAACGTAGTTGCTAGATGCGGATCCAAGCACGAAAAAGAAGTACATCTTGATACAGACGAGGGTAACGCAGCAGGTTGCGGACCTGATTCAGTTTGCACAATTATTAAATAACACCTACATATTTGGGATAGGCTACGGTCTATCCCATTCTTAAAATACGAATAGGAGGCAAAATGCGAAAGTTTAACTTCATATGTTCTATACTGATTGTGGTCATGGTACCACTGATGATAGTAACGCTTTCTGCGAATTTGACCCTACGAATTCCCGACAGCTACAAATATTATTTTAATGACAGTGAAATATTGGATGAAATCCCGTATTACATTGGTCAAAACGATATGGCATCAGCCTTTTCGTCATATTTTAATGCCTTCAATGATGACCCATTTCAGGTTTATGAGGACAATGGAATGTTCCAGGATCCTATATATGACAGTCAGGATGTCCATGCAATGAAAAAATACAAACGTGTAATGACAGCTACGGCCGGTGCAACCATAGTATTCCTTATTTTGTCCCTAGCAATATTTATATACCTTTATCGCAAGGGGTTTAAGGCGGCGCTTCGGAACAGATATAAGCTTATTCTGCCACTGTCGGTCATACTCATGGCAGGACATGGATTAGTATTTGCACTGGAGTCAATCAGACACTGGATGTACGCCAAGTTCATAGGAGTGAAGCTGGCAGAGGATTCACTGCTTCAACAGGTGCTTGGTGGAGATTTCTTCGGGACATATATCATGTTCAGTACAATAATAGGGGCGGCAATCATAGGAGTTTTGACATATGTTGTATTCACCATGACTAAGCCACCAAGAATATTCTTCTAGGAGGGAATACATGAGCTATAAGACAGACATGCACATACATTCATACTATTCTGATGGCACAATGAAGCCTACAGAATTGGTAAGACAATATCAAGAAAATGAATATGACGTGATTGCAATTACAGATCACGATGGAATAGACGGGGTAAAGGAAGCCAAAATTGCAGGGGAAGCAGTTAGAATAATGGTAATGACAGGTATTGAATTTTCAACTGTTATGCCAAGTGGAATTGAGCTTCATATGCTTGGATATAAATTTGACGAGGATAACCCTGCGTTAAATGCCAAGCTTAAGGAGATTAGAGAACGCAGAAGTGAAAGAAATGAAAAGATGCTCAAGGCTTTTCAAGAAATGGGATATGACATTACCGAGGAGGACCTTAAGCAAAGACCGGGTCAGACCTATATAGGTAAGCCAAATTTTGCCCGTGCCTTCGTCAAGAAAGGATATGCGGCAACACCAAGAGAGGCCTTTAATTCGGATAAGCTTCTGGGAGCTCCGGAAATCAGGGCAATCAAGAAGATAAAAATTGATACATTTGAAGCAATGAGCCTTATAACAAATGCAGGAGGCATGCCGGTGCTGGCACACCCAATGGAGATTGAGAAACTGGGAGAGGCTGCAAGCGAGGAGTTCTTCCAAAACATGGATAAACTCGTGGGAGAGCTCAAATCAGGCGGTCTGAAGGGCATAGAATGCTATCACCCGTCAGCAACGGAGGCAGATTCTCTTAAACTGGTATTGCTGGCTCAAAAGTATCACCTTCACATAACAGAAGGGTCCGATTATCATGGACCTGACCTAGAGCAGAGATAAATTTGACATACAAAATATAATTCGAGAATAGAAAGCTAAAGTTAATATTAACGGTAGAAATTAAAAGATACCTAAGGAGATGAAGAGATTATGGTAGATTTTTCAAGGTTTCCTATTGCTGCGGCAATAAGAACAGACAAGGAT
>DATESI010000005.1:0-4155 GCA_035270905.1 Anaerovoracaceae bacterium | reverse complement strand
TATAATAAGAGTGTATGTAGTTATTGAAGTACTGCAGTATATTGGAGAGGAACAGGAGATTGTAATTGGAGAACACAAAGGAAGAATTAAAAAAGATTCAAATTGAAGACGATTTGGACAGACAGGAACTGTTTGGAATCTTGGATGTAAACCTTAATATCATCCGCGAGAAAACGGGAGTTGAGATTATTCAGCGAGACGATTTTCTGCTTTTAAAGGGTGAGAACCCCGACCTTGCGGAGAGCATCATTCTGGAGCTTCTCGAGATAATCCGTCTAGGGGAGAAGCTTGACAACCAAAAGATCAATTATGTCATTGGTCTCAAGGAGCAAGGACTTTCCTACAGGGACAGTAATATTAACAAGGATATAATTTGCTTTACCCACAGGGGGAAGCCTCTGAAGCCTAAGACCATTGGGCAGAAGGAGTATGTTAACAGCATTAGAAGCAAGGACATTGTTTTTGGTGTTGGGCCAGCGGGAACCGGTAAGACATATATCGCAGTAGCTATGGCTATTAATTCATTTAAAAACAAGGAAGTGCAGAAGATTATATTGGCTAGACCTGCCGTGGAAGCGGGAGAAAGGCTTGGATTCCTACCGGGAGACTTACAAGAAAAGGTAGATCCTTATCTAAGACCCCTTTATGACGCACTTTATGATATACTTGGCAGAGATGCCGCACTTCGCCTTAAGGAAAAGGAAGTAATTGAGGTCGTACCCCTTGCATATATGAGAGGTAGAACACTAGATAATTCCTTTATCATTCTCGATGAGGCGCAGAACACCACTCGCGAGCAGATGAAGATGTTCCTAACTAGAATGGGCTTTGGCTCCAAGGTGGTTATTACAGGCGATATAACCCAGATTGACCTGCCGAGAGGTAAGAAGTCTGGACTAGTTGAAGCCACCAAGGTTTTGAAGAACGTAAGGGATATTGATTTTTGTTTCCTTAAGGACGTTGACGTAGTTAGACATGAGCTTGTAAAGAAGATAATCAATGCTTATGAATCCTTCTACAAGAAGTATCCTGAGGAGCTAGAGGAGTAATATGAATATAATATTTGACGAGGGTCACCGTGAGCACGGCGTAAGCCAGGAAATGCTTGAAAAGATGACCGAGGCTGCACACTTTTGCCTTGCCATGGAAGGCATTGACGAGGAACGAGCCGAGATAAGTGTAACCTTTGTTTCCAAGGACGAAATTAGAGCCTTGAACAAGGAATACCGTGACAACGACAGTGTAACAGATGTACTTTCCTTTCCTCAGTTTGATAACTTCGAGGAAATCCCCGAGGAGGGAGAAATCCTTCTGGGCGATGTGGTGATTTGCAAGGAAAGAGCAGAGGAACAGGCAGAGGAGTTCGGACACTCCTTTGACCGAGAGGCAGTATACTTATTTGTGCACAGCATTCTTCATTTGATGGGATATGACCACATGGAGGATGAGGACAAGGATATGATGAGATTGCAAGAGGAAAAGGTTATGGCCCATATGGGGCTGGAAAGGCAGGAATAGATATGAAGTATAGACAGCTATACCAAAAGGCCAAGGCAACATTGCCAAACGCCTATGCGCCATTTTCAAAATTCAAGGTGGCGGCAGCACTGCTTACCACAACGGGAGAGGTATTCACAGGAGTCAATGTAGAAAATTCATCCTTTGGGGCAACCATCTGTGCAGAGAGAACAGCTATGGTCAAGGCTATTTCTGAGGGCTTCAGAGAATTCGAGGCAATTGCCATTCTTTGCTCCGAAGGGACAGCATGGCCATGCGGAATTTGCAGGCAGTTCATGTATGAGTTCAGCCCAGACATCAAGGTAATAAGCGGTGATGATGAAGACAACCTTAAGGTTTACGAGCTTACAGATTTGCTGCCGGAAGGATTTAGGTTATAAATGAAAACAGGTTTTATAGGAATAATAGGTAGACCCAATGTTGGCAAGTCCACATTGCTCAATGCAATTCTAGGCGAAAAAATCGCCATTACGACGGACAAGCCACAGACAACAAGAAACAGCATTAGAGGAATTTACACCAAGCTGGCAGAAGATGATTCGGATTCAGTGCAGATGGTGTTCATTGACACGCCTGGAATCCACAAGGCGCGCAACAAGCTGGGAGCAGCCATGACGGATATGGCAATCAGCACCTTCAAGGAGGTTGAGGTTATTCTCCTTTTGGTTGACGGCAAGCTTGACGAGGGACCGGGAGACAAATTCATTCTTAATATGATTAAGGAAGTTGATACGCCTAAGATTCTAGTAATCAACAAAATAGACAAGATGGACCCGGAATATTTCCGAGACATATATGAGGAGTATGACGAAACAGGAGTCTTTGATGCAATATTTGGAACATCTGCCCTTGAGGGTAAGAATGTTACAGACCTTCTTGCCAAAATTGAGGAGTACCTTGAGGATGGACCTATGTATTTCCCTGAGGATATGGTAACAGACCACCCTGAGAGATTCATCGTAAGCGAAATTATTAGAGAAAAGGTTCTCACCTATCTTGATGAAGAGGTGCCTCATGGTGTTGCCATAGAAATCGAAAGCTTCAAGGAGGAACCTAAGATTACTCGCATCGGTGCGGTTATTTACTGTGAGAAAAAATCCCACAAGGGAATAATCATTGGCAAGGAAGGCAAGAAACTTAAGGGTATCGGCAAGCAGGCTCGCCTTGAGATGGAAGCACTGCTTGGCACCAAGGTTTATCTTGAGCTTTGGGTTAAGGTAAAGGAAAATTGGAGAGACAGCGATTTTGCACTCTCTAACTTTGGATATAAGGAATAACTATGTTTATTAACACGGAAGGAATCATCTTAAGACAAACCAAGACCGTAGGCGGGCGAAGGATGATTCTTTTGTTTACAAAAAAATATGGCAAAATCAGTGCAGGAACTGGAATCAACGAAAAGGGCAAGAGCAAGGCAGCACTTGCAATGCGTCCCTTTACATATGGTAACTACCAGCTTTACAAGAACAAGGACTACTACAATATCGACAGTGCCGAGGTGGTTAAAAGCTACTACAAAATCGGAGAGAATGTTGATAAGTATATGTGTAGTTCATTTGCCCTTGAACTGACGGAAAAGGTTATCCCTGAAGACCAGCCAAACCCTAAGATTTTTAATCTGATTATTGATTTCTTCGATGCAATCGAGAATCGCGAAAAAAGGTTTGAGACCCTGGTCATTGCCTACGAGGTAAAGCTCCTTCAGAGCCTTGGCATCATGCCGGAGATAAAATCCTGTGCATGTTGCGGAGCCGGGGGCAAGCACAAGGTCTTTAGTGTGGCAGATGGCGGAATTATTTGCGAAAATTGTGCAAATAATGTGGCAAAAGAAACCAATGATACATTGATTTATGAAGCAGATTTTGGTATAGTAGATATATTAGAGTACTTTGCGTCGAAGAGCCTTGCAAGCTTTGAAAAAATTGCATTAGAAGAGGCTACAGCACGCAAAGTTCAGCGAATTTTGAAAAGCTATATTTCATATCATCTCGACGTGGGAGATTTGAAAAGTGAAAGTTTTTTTAGAGAGAGTTTTTAGGAGGTACAACATGGAGATTACTTTAGAAAAAATCGAATTAGTCAAGGACAGAACAGGTGTGACATACAAGGAAGCAAAGGAAGCTTTGGAAGCAGCAGACGGCAACGTTGTTGATGCTATCATTGCTATCGAAGAAACAGTAGACATTAACTCAAAGAGCAAGCTTGGCGACAAGGGTCAGCAGCTTGTTGATAAGATGAAAGAAATCGTTGCCAAGGGCAATGTGTCTAAGATAGTAGTTACCAAGGATGGTGAAACTATCATCAACATCCCTCTAAATGTTGGCGTAATTGGCGCAGTAGTTGCTCCTTGGGGAGTAATCGCAGGCGTTGTTGCATCATTTGGATTCAAATGTCAGATTAGCTTCATCAAGGATGATGGTTCAGTAATCGACGTTACAGAAAAGGCTGGTGAGTTCTACGAAGAAACGAAGGACAAGGGAAGCGTAGTATATGGAGATCTAAAAGAAAAGGGTACAGCTTACTACGAAGAAGTAAAGGCTAAGGCTCCTGGCGTATACGAAGACCTTAAGGAAAAGGGAACTAAGGCATATAATGATATTAAAGACAAGGCTATGGACAAAATCAACGACTTGAAGG
>DATESI010000004.1:0-2549 GCA_035270905.1 Anaerovoracaceae bacterium | reverse complement strand
ATATAATAATTTCATATGAAAGGTAGCCAGACAACTTAATAATATATTTGTGGTCTGGCTTTTTTTAGGAGAAAATATGGCCGGTGTAAACGTAAAAAACAAAAGAAGAATAGCGATAGTATTTCTTATATTCATGGCACTCCTTCTAGCATTGTGCTTCAAGGTTGCCTGGATTCAGGTAGTGAAGGCAGATGAATATACTGAGGAAGCCATTAATCAGCAAACCAGTGATATTCCTATCGAAGCCAAGCGTGGCGAAATACTTGATAGAAACGGCAAGCCACTTGCAACAAGTGCGGCATGCTATTCACTTTGGGTAAGACCATCTCAGCTTGCAGAGGACAACAAGGAGGCTGAGATTGCAGCATGTGCCCAGAGCCTTGCCAGAATCCTAGACATGAAGGCTGATAAGGTGAAGGAGAGGCTGACTAAGGAGCAGAGTCTTGTTAAGGTGAAGGGCTATTTGGATAAGGAAACAGCAGATAAGGTTCGTGCCCTTGAGATGTCAGGTCTTGAAATTTCTGAGGATACTAAGAGGTATTATCCTCTAGGCAACTTTGCATCTCAGCTTCTTGGCAGCGTAACCATAGATAACACCGGGCGTACAGGGGTAGAATTACAATACGATCAATACCTTAGCGGCATTGCAGGTAGATGGGTTAAGAATACAGATATCAACGGAGATACTCTTTCATATGGTGTAGAAAAATACTATGAAGCACAGGATGGTCTTAGCGTAGTTCTCACCATCGACGAGGTAATTCAGCACTATGTCGAGTCTGCAGTGGAAACTGCAATGAAGAATACTCAGGCCAACAGGATTATGTGCATTGTAATGGAGCCTAAGACTGGTGATGTACTAGCAATGTGCACCAGCCCTGGATTTGATCCAAACAATGCAACAGAGCCATCATCTGCAAGTGAGCTAAAGCGGTTCAACAAGCTTTCATCCAAGAAGCAGACAGAATATCTGAGTCAGATGTGGAGGAATCCACTTGTAAGTGATACATACGAGCCAGGGTCAACCTTCAAGCTTATTACAACATCAGCGTCCCTTGAGTCAGGAGTTACAAGTCTTAAGGAGAGCTTCAACTGCTCAGGGAAGATTAATATAGCAGGAACATTGCTTCACTGCTGGAACACCAGGGGACATGGAACCCAAACCCTCACTCAGGCAGTAGGTAATTCCTGTAACCCAGTGCAAGTAATACTTTCCAAGAGAATGGGAATAGATACATATTACAACTATCTTGATTTGTTCGGAATCACCGATAAGACTGGAGTTGATTACCCAGGAGAATCAAGTGCACAAATTCTCAGCAAGGAAAACGTTGGGCCTGTTGAGCTTGCAACCATGGCATATGGCCAGGGAATTGCCGTAACTCCAATTCAGCTTTTGACAGCCGTATGTGCCATCGGAAACGACGGAGTTATTATGCAGCCAAGAGTGGCAGCAGAGCTTAGAGATTCCAGCGGCAAAACCGTGGAAACCTTTGATTCAAAAGTTGTAAGAAGAGTAATTTCCTCCGAGACAGCAGAGGAAATGAGTGATATAATGGAATACGTTGTGTCTAAGGGCGGTGGCGGAGCTGCCAAGATTACAGGATACAGAGTAGGCGGCAAAACAGGAACAGCAGACAAGGTTATTAACGGTGCCTACAGTAACGATACATACTCATCCTTTATCGGTATGGCTCCAATGGACGACCCGCAGATTGCGGTTCTTGTAGTAGTAGATAGCCCTAAGGGAATACACTTCGGAAGCTTGACCGCTGCACCAGCAGCCAAGACCATATTAGAAAACTCTCTGAGATACTTAGAGGTAGAGCCAAGATATACAGCCAGCGAAAGGAAGGAGCTTAACAGCAAATATGTAACAGTTCCCGATGTAACAGGCGAAAACTTTAGCGATGCAATAGGAATCTTAGCTGGCAAGGGATTAAAATATAAGATTGCACCCGATACTAGCAGTACTGCCGATTTTGAGATAGTAGATCAATACCCGAAGGCAGGCAACAAAATCAGCAAGGGTGGAACCGTATATATTTATAAGAAATAAGCAGAACCTAGTGGGTAGGGCGAACCCATAATCGCCATAAAACAATATGTTAGGGTGAAAACATGAAGCTTAATAATCTAATGAATGGATTAGAGCACGTGTGTGTCCAAGGGAGCATAGATGTAGAGATTAGTCAAATCATCTATGACTCAAGGAAGGCATGCACCGGCGGAGTTTTCATTTGCATAGAGGGTACCGATTATGACGGACATCTCTTTGCAAGGGAGGCGTGCCGCAAAGGCGTAGCCGCTGTCATCGTAACAAGAGATGTAGACCTGCCGAAGAACGTGACGGTGCTTAGACTTGCGAACACAAGGAAGGCATTGGCAATTATGTCGGCAAACTATTTTGGGAATCCGGCCCAGGAGCTAAAGACAATAGCCGTAACCGGAACAAAGGGTAAGACTACAACCACCTATATGATTAAAAAAATCCTAGAAACCGCAGGCCTTAGGGTTGGCCTCATAGGAACCATAGAGACTATTATAGG
>DATESI010000003.1:0-7543 GCA_035270905.1 Anaerovoracaceae bacterium | reverse complement strand
AGGAAATAGAGATGGCAATTAAAGTTGGTATTAGTGGTTTCGGAAGAATCGGTAGAGTAGTTATCCGTGCGGCAATGGATATGCCTGAAATTGAAATAGCAGGCATCAACGTTCGTAACGCAGACTTTGACTACATGGTTTACATGCTAAAGTATGATACTACTTTCGGAAGATTCCCAAAGAGTTTGGATACCTATGAAAAAGGTATTGTAATTGATGGCAAGAAGGTTCCTGTTTACAGTGAATCAGAAGCAATCAATATCCCTTGGAAAGAATGCGGGGCAGAGTACATCGTTGAAGCAACAGGTGCTTATGTTACTACAGAAAAAGCAATGGATCATGTCAAGGCAGGTGCCAAGAAGGTTGTTATATCCGCACCAGCTAAGGACAAGGAAACTCCTACATTCGTATTCGGAGTAAACCATGCAGAGTATAAGAGCGAAATGAACGTAGTATCAAACGCATCATGTACAACCAACTGCTTAGCACCACTTTGCAAGGTATTGGAAGATAACTTTGGAATCGACCAAGGTTTGATGTCAACAATTCACGCTGCAACAGCCAAACAAAAGGTTGTAGATGCTCGTTCCATGAAGGACTGGAGAACAGGCAGATGCGTCTTCGGAAATGTTATTCCATCAACTACAGGAGCAGCCAAGGCAGTAGGTCTTGTTATTCCAGCTCTTGCAGGCAAGATGACAGGCATTTCATACAGAGTTCCTATTGCTGACGTATCAGTAGTTGACCTTAATGTAATCCTTAAGAAGCCGACATCATATGAGGCAATTTGTAAGGCAGTTAAGGAAGCATCAGAGACTTACATGAAGGGCGTTATTGAATATGTTGATGATGAAGTAGTATCAGGAGACTTCGTTGGAGATCCTTGCACTTCAATCTTTGATGCAAGAGAAGGAATCGAACTAAACGATAAGTTCTTCAAGCTGATTTCATATTATGACAATGAATATGGTTATTCCAGCAAGACTTTGGAAATAATCAAATATATGGCAAGCGTTGACAAATAAGAGCTTGTACATATAAATAATATAAATTTGATGGCGAGGAATTTAAAAATGAAAAAAACAATTAAAGACATAGATGTTAAGGGCAAGAAGGTAATCGTAAGATGCGATTTCAATGTTCCTCAAAAGGACGGCGAGATAACTGATGATATTAGAATCAGGGCTGCACTTCCTACTATCAATTACTTGATGGAGCAGGGAGCAAAGATAATTCTAATGTCTCATCTTGGCAGACCCGAAGGGGAGGCTAACATGAAGTTCACCCTTAAACCTGTTGCAGCAAGACTATCTGAGCTTATTGGCAAGGAAGTTAAGTTCATCAGTTCACCGGTTGTTGTAGACGATGCCGTAAAGGCAGAAGCAGCTAATCTTGGTGAGGGTGAGGTAATGCTTCTTGAAAATGTTCGTTTTAGAAAAGAAGAAACCAAAAATGCAGGAGACTTCGCAAAGGAGCTTGCATCCCTGGCAGAAATCTTCGTTCAAGAGGCCTTTGGAACAGCACACCGTGCTCATTCATCAACAGCAGGAGTTGCAGACTACCTGCCTGCAGTTTCGGGCTTCCTAATTGAGAAGGAAGTAAAGTTCCTAGGAGATGCATTAGAAAACCCCGAAAGACCATTCGTTGCAATTATGGGTGGTGCCAAGGTTGGTGACAAAATCCCTGTAATCGAAAACCTGCTTACTAAGGTAGACACATTGATTATTGGCGGAGGTATGTCATATACATTCTTCAAGGCAATGTCCTTAGAAATCGGAACATCTATCCTTGATGCTGACAGCATAGACCTGGCTAAGACCTTAATCAAAAAGGCAGAAGAAGCAGGCGTTAAGCTGTTACTACCTATCGACGTAGTATGTGCTAAGAAATTTGACAACAGTGCATGCACAATTACATGCGACAGAGAAAACATGCCGTCAGACATGATGGGACTTGATATTGGACCAAAGTCGGTAATGCGTTTCGAAGAGGTTATCAAGAAAGCGAAAACTGTCCTTTGGAACGGACCTCTAGGCGTGTTTGAAATGCCAAAGTTCGCTGTTGGTACAGAAAAAATCGCCAAGGCTCTTGCAGAATGTGATGCTGTCACTGTTATCGGTGGTGGCGACTCTGCTGCAGCAGTTGAACAATTCGGATATGCAGATAAGATGACTCACATCTCCACAGGAGGCGGAGCATCACTTGAATTCCTAGAAGGCAAGGTCTTGCCAGGAATCGCAGTCATAGAAGATAAATAGAAAGGTAAAATCATGAGAATTCCATTCATAGCCGGAAACTGGAAAATGTACAAGACCACCGCTGAGGCACTTGAGTTTGCCGAAGGCTTTAAGGGACTGTACAAAAACACTGACATAAAGGCAGCTGTATGCGTACCGTACACCCAGCTCCAAACCCTGGCGCAAGCCTTTGCTGGGACCAAAATCGGAGTGGGAGCACAAAACGTTCACTTCGCGGATGAGGGTGCCTTCACTGGAGAAATTTCTGTTGGCATGCTCCAGGAAATCGGAGTGCAGTATTGCATCGTCGGACACTCAGAACGCAGGCAGTATTTCAACGAGACTGACGAAACTGTAAACCTTAAGATTAAGAAGCTGCTCACCACAGACATCACACCGATTGTATGTGTTGGGGAGGTCCTTGAGGAAAGGGAACAAGGAGAAGAGGAACGTGTTGTACGCAGGCAGCTTGAAGGTGCGTTTGCAGGAGTTTCGGGACAGGACGTGGCTGGACTTGTCATTGCCTATGAGCCTGTTTGGGCTATAGGAACTGGCAAAACGGCAACCCCAGAGGAAGCAAATAAGATGTGTACATTCATCAGAAATACCATTGAGGATTTGTACGACGAAGACGTTTGTGACAGTGTAATTATTCAATACGGCGGCAGCGTGAAACCAGAAAATGCTACTGATATTATGAATATGCCGGAGATTGACGGGGCTTTAGTGGGCGGTGCAAGCCTAAATGCAACGAAATTTATGGAGATAATTGACTTTTAAGCGTTATTTTAGTTGAAAAATACTTGATTTTTACATTTTACTATGGTAGAGTTAAAGAGTTAAATTACGAGGAGGTAAACGATGAAGATTACTTTAATGATTTTACTGGCAATAGCAAGTTTAGTACTAATCGCAAGTGTTCTTTTGCAGTCAGGTAACAGTGCAGGACTTTCCGGTTCAATCGCCGGTGGTGCAGAACAGTTATTTGGTAAGAAAAAGAGCAGAGGCTACGAAGCATTATTAGAAAAAATTACTTTAGTTGCAGCGATAGTATTTATTGTACTTTCTTTAACTATTGTTACATTATTTGATTAGTTTAAAATATTTATTTAAGATATTCGCTATTAAGTAAGAGGTGCTTCGAGGAGGTGCCTCTTAAACTTGTTTACAAGCGAAGAGGAGGTATCACAAACATGGACTTATTAAAGATCATTGCTCCTGTATGTGCTGTCATTGCTCTAATTGTTGCTTTTTGTTTAGCATCATGGATTAGCAAGGCAGATGAAGGAACAGACAGAATGAAAGAAATCGCAGGATACATCAGAGAAGGTGCGATGGCTTTCCTAAGAAGAGAATATAAGACAATGGCAATTGTAATCGTTGTTTTATTCTTATTAATCGGTTTTGCAATTAGCTGGACTACTGCTATTCTGTACTTAATCGGTGCATTATTATCAGTACTTGCAGGATTCTTCGGAATGAACGTGGCTACTAAGGGTAACGTAAGAACTGCAAACGCAGCTATGGAATCTGGTATGCCTAAGGCATTAAAAATCGCTTTTAGAAGCGGAGCTGTTATGGGACTTTGCGTAGCAGGTCTTGGACTACTTGGACTAGGAACAGTATTCTGTTTCCTTAAGCTTACAACAGTTGTACAGTGCATTACAGGCTTCGGTCTTGGTGCATCATCAATGGCATTGTTCGGAAGAGTTGGCGGCGGAATCTACACTAAGGCAGCAGACGTTGGAGCTGACCTTGTAGGTAAGGTTGAAGCAGGAATCCCTGAGGACGACCCAAGAAACCCAGCTGTAATCGCAGACAACGTTGGCGACAATGTTGGTGACGTAGCAGGTATGGGATCTGACCTATTCGAATCCTATGTTGGCTCAATTATTTCAGCTATTACACTTGCTGCTGTTGCAGTAGCTAATGCTGAAGTTAACGCTTCATTCTCAGAAACTACAGCAGCTGTATTCCCACTTATCCTTGCAGCAATCGGTATTATCGCTTCAGTTTTGGGCGTACTGATGGTTAGAGGTAAAGAAGGAACTAACCCTGCAAATTCATTAAACGCAGGAACATATATCAGTAGTGGCATCGTAATCGTTGCATCACTACTTCTAAGCAGATTCATGCTTGGAGACTTCAGCTATTCATTCGCAATTATTGCAGGTCTAGTTGTTGGTGTTGCTATCGGTAAGATTACAGAGGTTTATACTTCTGCAGACTATAAATCAGTTAAGAAGATTGCTGACCAGTGCCAGACAGGTGCTGCAACTACAATCATCAGTGGTCTAGGCGTTGGAATGATGTCAACCCTTTGGCCAATCGTGTGCATCTGCGTAGGAACATTTGTTGCTTACCAGAGTGCAGGAATGTACGGTATCGCATTAGCAGCAGTTGGTATGCTATCAACTACTGGTATGACAGTAGCAGTTGACGCTTATGGTCCTGTATCTGATAACGCTGGTGGAATCGCTGAGATGTCAGATCTTCCTGAAGAAGTTAGAACTATTACGGACAAGCTTGACTCAGTTGGTAACACAACAGCAGCTATCGGTAAGGGATTCGCAATCGGTTCTGCTGCACTTACAGCATTAGCATTATTTGCATCATATGCTGCAGTTGCTCAGATTGAAATCGTAAGTTTACTTGACCCAATCGTAATCATCGGATTATTCATTGGAGCTATGCTTCCATTCCTATTCTCAGCACTTACTATGAATTCAGTAGGTAAGGCTGCTAACCAGATGATCGAAGAGGTTAGAAGACAGTTTAGAGAAGACAAGGGAATTATGGCAGGAACATCAAAGCCTGATTATGCAAGATGCGTTGATATCTCAACAGCAGCTGCACTTAAGGAAATGGTTGCTCCTGGCTTAATCGCTATCGTTGCTCCACTAGCTGTTGGTATCGTTCTTGGACCTGAAGCATTGGCAGGAACTCTTGCAGGTGCTCTTGCTGCTGGCGTATTACTTGCTATCATGATGGCTAACGCAGGTGGTGCTTGGGATAACGCTAAGAAGTATATTGAAGAAGGAAACTTCGGTGGTAAGGGTTCAGATGCTCATCACGCAGCAGTTGTTGGTGATACAGTAGGTGATCCGTTCAAGGATACATCAGGACCTTCAATCAACATCCTAATCAAGCTTATGACAATCGTAGCAGTAGTATTTGCTCCATTGTTCGTACAGATTGGTGGATTACTGTAATATATAATTTCAGTACAATGTATATCAACCGGGTGTAGGCAATGCACCCGGTTTTTTGTGGAAATTAAGGGGTAGGTTTTGTAAATGCAACCGATGGTTGCGGAATTTCAAAGCATGGTTGGTGGTCTGCAAGGCCTTAGCAATGCTATGATTGGCTTACAAAACAGAAGGAGAAAGATAAATGGAAGAAAAAAATAAAATTATTGAGATTAGTCACTTAAGCAAGAGCTTCGGTGATGTAAAGGCAGTGCAAGACATTAGTTTTTGCGTAAAGGAAGGAGAACTCTTCGCATTCCTAGGACTTAACGGTGCAGGCAAGAGTACAACTATTTCTATTATGTGCGGTCAGCTATCTAAGGATAATGGTACGGTTGTTATCGACGGTGCAGACCTAGACCATAACGTAGACAAGATTAAGGGGGACCTTGGAGTAGTATTTCAAAACTCTGCCCTCGATAAGGCCCTAAGTGTATATGATAACCTTGCAAGTCGTGCAGCTCTTTATGGAATCAAGGGCGAAGACTTTAAGAAAAGACTTGCTGAGCTTTCTGACTTGCTCAAGCTTGATGGTCTGCTAAAGAGAACTGTTGGCAAGCTTTCGGGTGGACAGAGAAGAAGAATTGACATAGCAAGGGCACTTCTTCATAGACCGAAGATTCTTATCTTAGATGAGCCAACAACAGGCCTTGACCCTCAGACGAGGAAGGCTGTTTGGAGCGTTGTTGCTAAGCTTCGAAGTGAAGAAAAAATGACTGTTTTTCTTACTACTCACTATATGGAGGAGGCAGCAGATGCCGACTTTGTTGTAATCCTTGACAGTGGCAAAATCGTTGCAGAGGGAACACCTTTGATGCTAAAGAATACTTACACAGGTGACTTCGTTACTCTTTACGGAATAGGCGAGGAGGAGGCAAAGGCATTCAACATGCCTTACGAAAAGATTCGTGACGCATATAGAATTGCTGTGCCAAATACGGCAGATGCAACAAGACTTATTCTTGATAATCCAAGTGTGTTTACGGATTATGAAGTGACCAAGGGCAAGATGGATGATGTATTCCTTGCTGTTACAGGCAAGAAGCTAGAGGGAGGCGAGGACAATGAGTAAATTAACAAGTTTAGTTAAGCGTAATGTAAAGCTTTTCTTTAAGGATAAGGGGATGTTCTTCTCATCACTTATTACACCCTTAATTCTCTTAGTTCTGTACGCAACCTTTCTAGCCAAGGTTTATAGGGACAGCTTCGCATCAGCCATTCCAAAGGGAGTTGCTGTTGACCAGAGCCTTATCGACGCATGTGCAGGAAACCAGTTATTCGCATCACTGCTTGCAGTATGCTGCGTTACAGTTGCCTTCTGCGCCAACCTTATTATGATTCAGGACAAGGTGACAGGAGCCAAGAAGGACCTGACTATTGCACCAGTTAAGCATGGAGTTCTTGCAATGAGCTATTATTTCGCAACGGCAATTAATACAATAATCATTGCACTTGTTACAACAGGTGTATGCTTCATATATCTTGCAAATGTAGGTTGGTACTTTACAGCTACTGATATTTTAATGATATTACTTGATGTGTTTATTTTAGTATTATTTGGAACCGCACTTTCGAGCTTGATTTGCTATCCTCTATCGACAGAGGGACAGATGTCAGCAGTAGGCACAATCGTCAGTGCAGGCTATGGATTCATCTGCGGAGCATATATGCCAATATCACAGTTTGGCGGCGGCATACAGAAGGTTATGTCCTTCTCCCCAGGGACTTATGGCACATCACTTATTCGTAATCATTCAATGCGAGGAGTGTTCGAGGAAATGGAAAATCAGCACTTACCAGATGAGGTTATAGAGGGAATCAAGGATGCCTTTGACTGCAACCTTTATTTCTCAGGTGAGCAGGTTGGAATGTCAACTATGTATGCTATAATGGCAGGGACAATCGCAATACTTATAATCGCGTATGTTTTGATAAATGTATTGAGAAAGAGCAGATAAGATATGCATATTGAGCTATGCATATTGAGCTATTAAGCTTTTTGTAAAACTATATAACAAATAAAGAGTGATATATTACCCACGTCATAGAACGCTTATG
>DATESI010000002.1:0-4980 GCA_035270905.1 Anaerovoracaceae bacterium | reverse complement strand
ATATTAACACCAATATGACAATAAATGAAGAAAAAAATGCGAGTGCAGATAAGGTTGCAGGAACAGCTTTGGATTCTGAATTGGATGTTATATATTATCTTAAATCGATAAAAAGTGCGGATGGAAAAACTACAACAAAAGATAATCCTAAGGGCGAATATACATTTACGCCTACATTTGCTGAAAGCATTAGTGTGATGGTGGCAAATCCTATTGTAAATACCAATGGCTTATCCTATTCCGCCTTTGCTGAGGTAAGCCAGAACGTAAACAATAGTTACACCGTTCCGTTGACAGAGGGTAGAAATATTGTAAAGATATCAACTGCAAGTTCTACAGAGTATCAAGTAATTACCGCAAAGGGTGTAAATGTAACAATTAACAATATTACAAATCCTGGACAGGCATTGTACAAGGGAGATAAATTTAATATTGTATATGACACTATATTTCATCCCGCAAATAAGTTGGCAGGAATATATAACATGGCAGCAGGGATCGTTTACTCTGATGTTGATGGATTTGAAGGGAAATTAGTTGGTGGTAATTCAAGCCAGTATACATTTGCATCTGCCAGTTCCGCCCAAACACTTTCAAATGAAGTTACATGGGGGCAAAAGGGCTGGTCATATGGAGTCACCTTGGGGAATAGCTTGCAAATACCTTCCGACTACGTAGGAAAAACACTGAATTTGTCAGGAGGTGCAATATATATAGGCGGTTATGGTTCTCCATATGGTGATCATAGAAAAATTACCCTTGAGGAAGGAGCGGCACCTAATCTTAATGCAAAGATTAAAGTTGCAACCTTCGGTTCATTACCTAATATCGAACTCGATATTGCCGAAGTAGCCACCGCAAGTGAAATTAGTTCCGTTGAAATAAGTAAAGCACCAACAAAAGTTTCATATTATGACGGAGATATATTCGATGCAAGTGGATTGGAATTGACAGTTAAATACAAAGACAACTCAGTAAGAAAAGTAACCGCAGGATATAGTGTTTCGGACACAGTACTAAAAGCGGAAGATACATCCGTGAACATTACATTTGGTATGAAGACTGTTAGCCAGCCAATTACAGTTGCAGCTATTATTCTGACAAAAATTGAAATTACTACTGCACCAACAAAGACAGCATATACAGCTGGTGAATATTTTAATCCTTCAGGAATGGTGGTTAAAGCTACATATAGCAATGGAGACACGTCGAATATAAGCGATTACACATGGAATACAAGTTCTCCATTAACAGAAGGACAAAATACGATTGATATAACATTTGGAGGAAAGACAGTTAGTCAAACTATTTCAGTTGCAGCTAAGGCACCAGAATCAAATGAAATAACAGTATATTTCACATTGATGGGCGATAGTGAGCATGGTGAAACAGGAACAGCACATACCCTAAAAGCTGGAAACCTCACAACATGGATAGCAAAAACGGCAATAAAGGTTCCGACTGGATCGAATGCGTTAACTGTCATGGAAAAAGCATTATCCATGAAAGGATATGCATTTGTGAATACAGGGAATTATATTTCAGAGGTAAAAGGCCTTGCAGAGATGGACAATGGCCCATTATCAGGCTGGATGTATACTTATAATGGCAGTCACGGAAACCTTGGAGTCCAGCAGCAGACTGTAAAGGACGGCGATGCAATAGTTTTCCACTACACTGATGATTACACTAAGGAACAAGGTTCAGAAATATGGGCACCGGTGGCACCAGCAGAAGAAAACAAGGTATCTGTCTCCACCAACGCTCCTGCAACTGTCAAGGGTGATACTGCATCAGCAGCTATTACAGCATCTGATGTTGATAAGCTAATCACAGATGCAGGAACTAAGAAGGCAACAGAAATCACATTGAATGTTACTAACACAGGAACAGCTAAGGATGTTGCAATTGAACTTCCGAAGGCTTCACTTACAGATGTGGTTTCTAAGACTGATGCCAGCCTAGTGGTTGCTACACCGCAGGGCGACATCACACTAGATCAAAAGACTATGAGCGAGATTGCATCACAGGCAAAGGGCAGCTTGATAATCATAGAAATCAAGAAGGTGGACAACACAGATGACGCTCTTACGGACAAAATCGGCGATAACGCAAGCGTAATCGATATAACGGTCAAGTCGGGCGACACAGTTATTAAGTCCTTCAACGGTAATAAGATTACCCTGACAATTGAGCTTGATGATAAGCTTAAGGATAAGACCTTGACAGGAATCCGCATTAACGAGAATGGCATCATCGAGAAGCTTGGCGGCAAGAAGATAACCAAGGATGGCAAGACGTACTTTGCACTTGAAACCGACCAGCTTTCCGAGTACGCAGTTGCTGAGGAATCAGTAGTTGATATAGCTATCGCAGCTCAGGCCAAGGCAGAGAAGATTAAGGCAGGTGTCAAGGCTACAACCATCAAGACATTCAAGGCAAAGGCTACCAAGGGGAAGGTTGTCCTGACATTTACTAAGAGCAAGGGCTACAAGGTTGACGGATATTACATCTACAAGTCAACTAAGAAGACCACCGGCTTCAAGTACATTGGCAAGACAGCTAAGAACAAGTTTACAAACAAAAAATCACTCACAAAGGGGAAAACATATTATTACAAGGTCAAGGGCTACAGAGTCGTTGACGGCGTAAAGGTCTTCACTAAGACCAAGACAATTAAAGTAGTTGCTAAGTAAATTAAAATATATCAATTAGCACTGATTACAAAAAATATGGTGGATGCAGAACCTGCACCCACCATATTTTTATTAGAACAGCCCAACCACAGCAGTAAAGGTAATGCATAGTGTAACACCAACCACCGTAGGAATGGCGGCAGCCAAGGCGGTCCACTTGAGGCTGCCCGTTTCCTTTTTAATTGTAAGGAGGGTGGTAGAGCAAGGCCAGTGATTAAGGGAAAACAGCATTGTGCTCACAGCAGTAGTCCAGGTCCAACCGTTTTCCACGAATAGAAGCTTCATCTGGTCAAGACTATCCAGCTCGAGAATACTACCCTGGGCCATATAGGCCATAATGATTATTGGGATGACGATTTCGTTAGCTGGGAATCCAAGAATGAATGCAATTAGGATTATACCATCAAGTCCCATGAGATTGGCAAAGGGATCAAGGAAGTCCGCACAGTGACCCAGAATGCTGGAATCGCCAGAAGTAATGTTGGCAAGAAGCCAAATTACAAGTCCCGCAGGTGCAGCTACCACTACGGCTCGCCCCAGTACGAATAGAGTTCTGTCAAAGATTGAACGTACTATAACCCTGCCTATCTGGGGCTTGCGATATGGGGGAAGCTCCAGGGCAAAGGATGAGGGCATCCCCTTTAGCAGGGTTACCGATAGTAGCCTTGTGATGCAGAAGGTAATTGCAACCCCCAGCACAATAACCGCAGTCAGAAGTAGAGCCGAGGCAAGAGAAGAGAAGATACCAGCCGAAGTCCCTACGAAGAACATAGTCAAAATTGCAATGAGGGTAGGGAACCTTCCATTACAGGGCACGAAGTTGTTGGTAAGTATCGCAAGTAGCCGCTCTCTGGGAGAATCAATAATTCTGCACCCAATGATACCCGCAGCATTGCAGCCGAAGCCCATGCACATGCACAGAGCCTGCTTGCCGCAGGCACAGCATTTCTTGAAGGGCTTATCAAGATTATATGCGATGCGTGGCAGATACCCCGCATCCTCAAGAAGGGTAAACAGAGGGAAGAAAATCGCCATAGGCGGAAGCATTACCGATACGACCCAGGCCAGCACTCGATATACACCTAGCACGAGGACTCCATGAAGCCATCCGGGGGCACCCACATACATGAAGAACTCCGTCAGCCTATCCTGAATCCAAAAGAGAAAGTCAGCGATTAGCTGCGAGGGGTAGTTTGCCCCTGTTATTGTAATCCAAAATATCAGTGCAAGGAGCACAATCATAACAGGATATCCCGTGGCCCTGCTGGTCAGAATCCTATCAAGCCTTCGATCCGTTGCCGCATACTGCCTGTTTTGGTAAAGAACGATACCATCGCAGATGGCCTCGGCACTATTGACCAAGGCAGAAACAGTTAAGTCCTTGAATTGATCCCCTGAGCTTATTCCCTGCTCTAATAGAAGCTCTCTGGCCTGCCCTATTGCCAGTTGAAGCATTTCATCATCAAGGAATTCAGGGCCTAGGTATGAATTAATCTCGTTAATGAGAGATTCGTCCTGGTCAAGAAGCTTAAGAGCCAGCCATCTAGGATTGAGTCCCTTGCAGCCTGCCTGTATTATAGCTGGCGACAAAAGGGCAATAGCATTCTCAATTTCATCAGCGTATTCCACGCAGTAGGGTTCCTTGCACCAATCCACCTCAAGAATAACTCGGTCCAGAGTATTAAGAAGGTCTGCAAGACTTTTCTTCTTGCGGGCAGTGGTTCCAACAACGGGAACACCTAGCCGCTTGGCAAGACCATCTAGGTCAATAGAGATATTTTTTCTCTTGGCCTCATCCAACAAATTCACGCATACCACCACCTTAGGAGATATTTCGATGGTCTGCAGAACTAGGTTTAGATTACGTTCCAAGCAGGTTGCATCACATACAACAACCACTGCATCAGGGTCGCCAAAGCAAATAAAATTTCGTGCAACCTCCTCCTCCGCAGAATTAGCCATTAGAGAATAAGTACCAGGGATGTCTACCATTACATAGGACTGCAAATCGCTCTTGCAATAGCCCTGGGCGTTTGTAACAGTTTTGCCAGGCCAGTTGCCCGTATGCTGATTTAATCCCGTCAGCCCGTTGAATAGGGTGCTTTTGCCTACATTTGGGTTGCCAGCCAGGGCCACAACCTTGTCATCTGAGCCCCTTTTTTCAATTATTAAACCGGAATCCACCGCCTTGATTCCTACAGAATTCTTGGTCAGGCCCATGCGTACTCCTCCGCACTACCGGCGCTTGCCTGTGCCCCCGCACAATCAACCACCTTGGTACCAT
>DATESI010000001.1:0-3261 GCA_035270905.1 Anaerovoracaceae bacterium | reverse complement strand
CTGTAGGGATGTTAAAAGCCTTATGTAAGTCACATAGAAATGACTTAGCTGCCCCTGGAGAGATGTTCTTTACAATTATTATTATAGGTTTTTTTGAAAAAGTGTACATAAATGAGATAAGGCAGTTGACGGAAAGTGCTTAATAATATAAAATATTTATAGCGAATTTCTTAATTTAATTAAGCGGTTAGTTTTGGATAACTTGAAGCAAGGGTAACGTCAAGAATAGTTCTATGAAAGGATATGCAAGATGGATAATACGGATATCAAAATACTCAACTGCCTGCAAGAAAACGGCAGAGCGACTATCAAGGAAATAGGTGCAGAGGTAAACCTTACTTCCCCTGCGGTAACTGAGAGAATTAGACGAATGGAAGATAACGGCGTTATCGAGGGCTATCGCGTACAGATAAATTATATGAAGCTTGGCAAAACCATTCAGGCCTTCGTTGAGGTTGATGTTGAACCCAAGAAGTATGATGCATTCCGCAAATTCTGCGAGGAATCCCCTGCAGTAAAATCTCACTTTCACATCATTGGACCATATAATGCAATGCTCCATGTTGTGGTTGCTGATTCCGACGAGCTGGCTAGCCTTCTTGCCAAGATTCAGTTCTACGGTGTATCCCAGACATCAGTTATCTTGAATACCCTCTTCAGTCGTAAGGACGATATATAAGTCGCAATACAAAGGGTCCCGGCTATTTAGCCGAGACCCTTTTATAATACTTATAAACATTCCCTCATAACTCTCAAGACATTTTGGTAACATATCTTTTCTACCACATCATCTGAGTATTGGTTTTCAAGCCTTGCAATCAATTTGCTGTACTGACCATATCCATCCATTTCAAGTCTGCAGTCTATGCCATCAAAGTCAGAACCCAATGCAATGCTGTCTTTTCCCATTATATTCATCATATAATCTATATGCTTCATAATATCGTCCACTGATGTATAATCCGAATCTGAACACAAGAATATGGAGTAAAAGTTAACACCTACAACACCGCCAGCATTGGCAATACACTTAAGCTGGTCATCTGTTAGATTTCTTTGGTGGTCGCAAAGGGTGCGTGCACAAGAATGAGAAGCGACAAATGGTTTTAACCCTTTCTGATGTAACTTAGCATCACTACTATTAGGGAATCCAATGCAGTTTTCGTGGTTCCATAGCAATGTCATTAACCTAACACCCTTGTCATATAGTTCCTTTAGCCTCTCCATTTTACCTTCTAGCAGCTGTCCGTCCTCAATGCTCAGGATGGCTGACATTTTATTTGCTCTTTCCTTTTCCAATACGTCATCATAGGACAATGCCGAACCTATCATGCCCGAATTGGCCCTTAATTCTCTCTGGTACAATTCATATATCTCAAGAAACAGTTCATATGGGCTTAGGATAATTCCATGCTCCTCAGCTTCCTTCTTCCAAGGTATATAAATCGCGAAAATCTGTGCCAATGCCCCAGCACTCTTCATTGACTCAAGGTCAATATGCCCGCTGTTCTTTCGTAGTCCATACCCCTTCAAATAACATTCTAGTAATGTGTCACAATGCATGTCAATTATTTTCAATTATCAAATACCGCCTTCTGATTTTTATTTCGTATTTCGTAGCTATCCTATTTGCTCATGCCTTCCTGAACTGCAACTGCAGTAGCAACGGTAGCACCGACCATTGGGTTGTTACCCATGCCGATGAATCCCATCATTTCTACATGTGCTGGTACTGATGAAGAGCCTGCAAACTGTGCGTCGCTGTGCATCCTGCCCATAGTGTCAGTCATTCCGTATGATGAAGGACCTGCTGCCATGTTGTCAGGATGAAGAGTTCTGCCTGTGCCTCCGCCAGAAGCAACTGAGAAGTACTTCTTGCCCTGCTCGATTCTTTCCTTCTTGTAGGTTCCTGCAACTGGATGCTGGAATCTAGTCGGATTAGTTGAGTTGCCTGTAATAGAAACCTCAACATTCTCAAAATGCATAATTGCAACGCCCTCACGAACATCGTTAGCACCGTAGCATCTAACCTTGCCCCGCTCACCTTCAGAATAAGGAGTTTCATTAACAACCTTAAGCTCGCCTGTGAAGAAGTCAAAGTCAGTCTGCACATATGTGAATCCATTAATTCTCGAAATAATCAAGGCTGCGTCCTTGCCAAGTCCGTTAAGAATAACCCGTAGTGGCTTAACCCTAACCTTGTTTGCTGATTTTGCAATTCCTATTGCACCTTCTGCTGCTGCGAAGGATTCGTGTCCTGCAAGGAATGCGAAACACTCAGTCTCCTCAGACAAAAGCATGGAAGCAAGATTACCGTGACCAAGACCAACCTTTCTGTCCTCAGCAACAGAGCCTGGCAAACAAAATGCCTGAAGCCCTAAGCCAATAGCCTTTGCCGCATCACTTGCCTTGGATGCACCAGTCTTAATTGCGATTGCAGCACCCAGTGTGTATGCCCAGCATGCGTCCTCGAAGCAAATAGGCTGCGTGCCCTTAACTATATCATATGGATTAAATCCCTTAGCCTCACAGATTGCCTTCGCCTCCGCAAGGTCCTTGATGCCGTATTCCTTCATAACCTTTTCGATTTTTTCTATTCGTCTATCGTAGTTTTCAAATAATTCCATCTCGGCACCTCCTATTCATTTCTCGGGTCAATGACCTTGACAGCTTCACTGAATCTGCCATATTCGCCACTGGCCTTTTCGATAGCTTCCATAGGTTCAATGCCGGCCTTAATATTGTCCATCATCTTCCCAAGGTTTACGTATTTATAGCCGATAATGTTATTCTCAGCATCAAGTCCCGTCTTGAGTATGTAACCCTCAGCAAGATCAAGATACCTAGGTCCCTTTGCCACTGTTGAATAAATGGTACCAACCTGACTTCTGTGACCCTTGCCAAGATCCTCAAGACCTGCGCCGATTGCAAGACCGCCCTCCGAGAAGGCTGACTGGCTTCTGCCATAAACAATCTGCAAGAACAACTCTCTCATTGCTGTGTTGATTGCATCACAAACAAGGTCCGTATTCAGTGCCTCAAGGATAGTCTTACCGATAAGAATTTCTCCCGCCATTGCTGCCGAATGAGTCATTCCCGAGCAACCGATAGTCTCAACCAACGCCTCCTGAATAATTCCGTCCTTAATGTTTAGAGTCAGCTTACATGCGCCCTGCTGAGGTGCACACCACCCGATTCCGTGAGTAAGCCCCGAAATGTCCTTAATTTCCTTTGCCTGCACCCACTTTCCCTCTTCAGGAA